>NZ_JBQHVU010000024.1:0-26487 GCF_052064335.1 Candidatus Weimeria sp. HCP3S3_B5
CGCCATACTTATGGCCTCCGTGATCAGCGGAACCATTGCAGCATAAAATGCCTTCATCTCTTCCATACGATAATAAAGCACATACAGGATCATACTGACCACGACCGCAGCCACTATCACAGCAAGCAGTATGAAAAATCGTGTATCTGACAGCTTACCCGCTCCATCAAGAGAACTGATCACTGTTATTTCCAGCGCTGCCCAGCCTGTAATCAGCAGCAGTTCAGTCGTTACCTGTCTGTGAAAGATAAATCTCGTCACGATGAGCAGCATCACATAAAGCAGGATCCATCCTATTACTGCCTGGCCACCTGTGATTTTCATTCTGCCGGTCTTCGGAATGACGTTCGCTCCATATATCGACACAAAGACCCCCGCCAGTCCACAGAATGCCGTGATCATAAGCAGGATTCCGTTCATTCCTCCCGCCCTATTCACCTCAACGCCTGGCCTGTAAGATATGCTCCACCATATCAGGTAAAAAATACAGCAGATGATCAGCAGGATCTGCCCCACTGCTATTTTTCCAAATGCGCTATTCAAGATAGTACGCCTCCTTGAATTATTGTATTTCGGCTTTTTCTTTACTATAGATTTTGCACAAATTAATTGTATCAAATATATTATTTTTGTCAAGAACTATTTTAAAAATCCAGTTGACTATTCGAAATCCATCCTATAAGATAGCTTCATGACTAAAATTTTTGCTGATAAAGATTTCAATAAAAAAATGCTCTCACTGACGCTCCCTATGGCATTTCAGCAGCTGATGCTCGCGGCTGTGGCGGCAGCTGACGCTATAATGCTTGGAAGACTCGACCAGAATTCGATGGCTGCAGTCTCACTTGCTACTCAGGTGCAGTTCGTCATGAATATGTTCCTGGCATCCATGACGGGGGCGGGTTCTATTCTTGGTGCACAGTACTGGGGGAAGCAGGACCGGAAGTCTGTCGATGATATTTTTGGCATAATGCTTCGGATCGTAGCGGTTATAGATATAGTCTTTTTTGTTTTCTGCGTGTTCTATCCGCAGCTTCTGATGGCATTTTTTACAAACGATCCGACACTGGCTTCCATAGGAATGAAGTATTTACGGATTGCCGGCTGGTCGTATCTGCTTGTAGGATTCTCGCAGTGCTATCAGGCTGTCATGAAGTTTTCAGGTCATGCCACGAGTTCTGCGGTGATCTCGACTTCAGCTGTCATCATAAACATAGTCCTAAACCTGATACTTATCTTCGGCCTGGCTGGGGTTCCGCAGATGGGAGCCGAAGGAGCAGCCACTGCTACCCTGATCTCAAGGATCACTGAGATAGCAGCCTGTATTATCATTTCATTTAAGTCTGACTATGTAAGGCCGGTGCTCAGGCGGATCTTTCATAGGAACAGGCAGCTGTCGCGTGATTTTTTAGTGATCTGCTACCCTCTTCTCGGAGCTTCTCTGCTCTGGGGGATAGGATTTACTTCTTATACGGCTATTATGGGACACCTGGGACAGGATGCAGCTGCCGCAAACTCAGTTACTGCTGTCGTAAGAGACCTATGCTGCTGCATGTGTAACGGTGTCGCCAATGCGACCTCGGTAATTCTCGGATACGAGCTTGGAAAAGGCGATATAGAAACAGCCCGCGATTATGGTGAAAAAATAAAGGCTTTGTCTTTCCTTATCGGTTTTATCACGATGGCTGTGGTTCTCGTCCTGATACCGCCGGTGCTTAAATTCTATAAACTGAACCCGACTGCCAGAAGCTATCTGACTGGAATGCTTGTCATAACTGCTTTCTATATGATCGGGCGCTGTATCAATACTGTAATAATAAACGGAATTTTCGCTGGAGGAGGCGATACGAAGTTCGATATGTATTCAAATGTGGTGATGATGTGGTGCTACGGAATACCGCTTGCCCTGCTGGCGGCCTTTGTGTTTAAACTCCCGGTAATTGTCGTGTATGCCTTCACCTGCCTCGATGAAGTATCGAAGATCCCATGGGTATTTGCGCACTACCGCAAGTACAGGTGGCTCAATAACCTGACAAAGGATTTTTCAGAGTAAAAAATAAGCTGTACCGGAACTAAATCCGGTACAGCTTTTTATTATTCTGCTGTCTCTTCTGCAAGCTCTGCGTCTTCTGAGATGACTGTCTTCTTCTGTCTTCTGAAGATCAGACGGAATACAAGTCTTCCGAATGGTCCTCCGAAGAAGATCTGCCATGCAAGAGCCATCGGGAAATTCATGGCTGCGGTCTGAAGCCACATACCGACAAAGCCTGAATGAGAGAAGTCCTTGAAGAGGATCGTAGCCACAAGGCTCATCGTAGGACACATCAGGCAGACTGTAAGTGAGCATCTGATGATAAGGATCTCAAAGAATGACATATTCTTATTTATGACTCTGCCTGTCAGATACATGACCGGCTTCTCCATGACGAACATCTCAAGTACAATGGCTACCGGCCACATGATACGAAGCTCTCCAAACGCCATCAGAAAGACCTTATCTGTAAGTCCTCCGATATTCAATGCGATATTATAGCAGATCATCGCATAAACCATGACGAAGGCCATGATCACTGTGAAGAAAAAATTTTCTAATTTGTTCTGTGGCATGCTCTCTGGCATAAAAAATACTCCTTTCGATTCTGTGATACCTGTGTTGTTCGGGTCCACTTCATCAAAAGAAGCATTATCGTTTCCAATCCATGTGCTGTCCACACATGACCTGTATCAAGTTTTCAATGTATTGCTTTTTTGCTCAACGCTTCTATTCTACTCGCTGTATACAGGAATTGCAAGTTTTTTTGAAAGAACATTTATTACTTCAGAAGGTCCTTTACTGTGCTGTTGTCGATCGTAAACTCGAGAGCACCCATGTACATAGGAGCTACATCGCCCTGGTTGTAGCAGATCACGATGTTTCCGTTTTTATTCAGATAGAATGAAGCCTTATCGATAAGGTCGTTATCAGTGTAATCCATCTCTTTCTGATCTTCCTTGGTGTCACCGGCCCAGTACATCACTTCATCTGAATTCTTCATCTGATCGAGCATCTGCTTTTTTACGTCATCTCGTATCACAGTCTTATAGTCTGCTCCGTCTTTGAAGAGGTTCTTCAGCTGGATCTGCTTTCCGGTATTTATGTCGATCGTATAATAGTGGTTTTCCTGATAGCTGTCAGCCTGTGTCATAAGAGCTGAGAGCTTCAGTGTAAAGTACTTATCTGTCTTATCGATGACTTCAGTATCTACATCGAGATTTTCAAAACCTTTTTCCTTCTCGTTCTGTTTGAAGTCTGCTACATACTTATCGGTAAGGCTCTTTATCTCACTGTTTATCTCGTCAGCAGTCTTTTTTGCTGTCTTATCATCATCTGACTTAAGCCCTGCTACATCGACATTTGCTGTCTGTCTGCCATTGTCAGCATGAAAATCCCGTAGGGTTATCAGCTGGAAAAATCCTCCGATCCCTGGGAGATTTCCCATGGCGTTTGCCATACTCGCATTCATATTCGGCATGATAAAAATAGTAAGTGCAGCTGCTGCAGCTACTGCCCAGTTTCTTATATGCTTTTTCCTTGCTTCCATTCTGTTCTCAAACTTTGCCTGATCTATTCTAGCTTCCATTTCGTTTACCGCCTTTTCACTCATCGAAAAACCGGCATATTCGTTTTTTAATGATCTAAATTCATCTGTCATAACCTTCTGCCTCCAAATCAACTCTCAGCTTTCGAAGCCCTCTGTAAAGCCGGCTCTTCACTGTATTTTCATTCTCGCCGAGTATCTCGGCGATTTCTTTTAGTTTCAGTTCCTCAAAGTACTTAAGCTCTATAACGGCCTTGTCTTCAGGGTCCATAGAGTCTAAACCCCTGCGCAGGTCGGTATCTTCGTAGGTGTCACTCTTTCCTTCTTCCTGGTATTCCTCCATCTGATCGAGTGAATCCGGCCTGTTTTTTGATACTGCCCGGTAGATCTCATTCATCATGATGCGATATACCCATGTAGAAGCAAATTCAGTATTTTTTAGATCCTTACAGTTCCTTATGGCCCTGTAGGCACCTTCCTGTACTATATCCGCGGCGTCGGCCTCATTATGCGTGTAGCTTATCGCCATTCGGTAAAAGCTGTTATATTTTTCAAGAAGTACCTTCTCTACTATCTGTTCATTCGTGCTTTTTCTTTCCCGGGAAAACAATTTCTATCACGTCCTTCCTTTCTTTGTCTTACATCTGTTAGACATCCTGGCAGAGAAAAAAGTTTCAGTACATAAAAAAAGATGAAAAAGAGGCTGTCACCTTTTCATCTTTTTATGGAGATGATCTCCTGTTCCAGCTTTTCATTGTGGTCGAGCATATATTTCATTATCTCAGAATGAACATTTCTCTCGATCATATTGCGGGCTTTCTTTATGTCATTTGATTCGAGCGTTTTCGTATATGAACTGTATTTTTTCAGATCATCGATTCCCATATGGTAAGGGATGAAGTCAATTCCTGTTCTCCCTTTCAGTCGTTCGAGGATAAGAAAGCCGTCCGGATCTATATCACCAAAGTGATACCATCTGTGAGTATTCTTTTCTGATATGAGAGAGAAAAAGAGCTCCTTTATCGCCCGACGCAACGATAATATTGTAAGCTTTATAAATATGAGGAATCAACATCTAATGCAAATTTAAGACATATAATGCTTTTAAAAAATCAATCTGTGGCAGCTATACGTTTCTCCAAGCTCTCCTGTCTATAATAGTTCCTGTCACCTCTTCTGGAACTACCGTCATAATGGTATCTCCAATAATCCCGATTTCGTTTATTTGTCTGATGTTGAGCCTGTTGTTTCTTCTGATGGCTTTTCCGCCATTTACCCAAAACCTCTTTTCTTGCTGCGTTGACCTTATGGTTGATATAATTGCCCTGTCTTACTGTAAGAGCCTGCGCATAGGCTATCTGTATGCGAACCCAGAATCTGCACTGGCGATAGACCTTCTGCGCTGAATCCCAGTCTGTAGCATTATAAATTTCATGCTGAAAAGCTTTTATCGCTCTATATGTTTCTTCTACATTCATTTACTCTAATCTCCTCTGATTTCAGATATTTTCTGGATTTTCTGCAAGTACCTCAAGAGCCTGATCAAACATATCCCTTGGAATAAAGACTGCATTCGGTCTGACCTTGTCCTTGCTGTTATCGTAAATTTTAAGTCCCAGCTTACTATTGAGATTTTCAGCATCAACATCTGTTGCGAATACTACTATCGAATTTTTTACAGGCCAATTCCTTGTCTGTTTCCTATATGACAGAGATGAGCCTCCCTTCATAATACAATATGGTGATGAATCAGAGAATCCATCTATTTTCTCATTGAATACGATGCCCTTCTCTTTTGCATAATCTACCAGTCTCTTCACAATCTGCTCACTTCTTTTTGTTTCATCAAGTACTATCATCCTGTTTCCTCCTGTTCTTAGTCAGCATTTTCATCAATGCCATTTTGTATTGGTGTATTTACCAAATCTACCGTTCCTGCCTTTTACAATATGTTCTTTATACTCCATAAGAGATGTCACCATCTCATATGACCATCTTAATGGACGACCCTTTACATGTTCGAGCTGAATTGGGTGAGGAAGATACTCATCGTCCACAATCTGCTCTGAAAGTTCCTTTCTTTCCCACTTATACCAGTTAGTGAGGGTAAAAGTCGATATTCCTAGCATCTCACATACATCGTTTCTTGAATAAATACAGCCCTTTGTCTCCATAATCTTTACTCCTCGTCAAACATTCTCGCAAGCTCATCTTCTTCGCTTCTCAGCTGCGTGTGTAATAATTCCATTTCCTCAACGATTTCCTTTGCCCTGGCCTCCATTGCTTTCTGTTTCTTCTCTTCATAAACAGGGATTCTGATCTTAGGCACATCCGAAATCCTCAATATTGGTGTCCCAGAACCTACGGCAAGCCTTCTCATCTCTTCCTGTCCTTTTTTACTGCTTAGAAAGCACTTGATGTACTCCGGAGTCACTTTTTTTTGATCTACACCAAGTATATAAATATTTCCGATTACTAGATAAGCATCATATACATTAAATACAGCCGCCTTAAATGGCGATCCAGTTTTACTTAAAAGAATATCTCCATAAAAGCAATCATTTTTCTGATTGCGGGTTTCAGCATGATAATAATACTGATCTTCAACAACACCATTTGATATCTGTGATGGAATAATACATTTCTTATAGGCCACATCTTTGGAAATGTATTTATCCATCTCAGAAGCTTTCAATGTCATCCCACGTTTTATACTTGTCAACAGCTCACCTAATTCGACTGTTTCAAGTGATGATTCCTCTTTTTCAACATATCTGATTGGATTAAGATTATAGCCCGTTTCCGATATTTCATTTACCGCCTTCACTATCGCATCAGATGAATTTTTATATCTGTTATAAATCTCATCCATCATATCTTCGGTAAGAGTGTTTACGCGTCTACCGCCCACACGAATTGGATGGTATATATCAGTTGCATCAATGAATCTGATTTTTTTATTATCATGACTAAATATCACCAGGAAGGAGTTGACCCATGTACTAACAAACATCTTATCAGGTAGAGCTATAACACCCTCCACATATCCATTCTCACATAGAAAAGATCTATATATCTCATTGGATTTATTTGTAAGTTCTCCAGCTGTCATTACACTTACTACCCTGCCTCTATAGTTTGTCATCGCTATTGCCCATGCAGATAGATCCCACTGATACAGATAGCTGTATTCGTCGTCAGGAAATTCCTCCCACAAATCTCTTGCAGAATGTTCAGATTGGACAGGTTCTCTTTTCCCGGATACATTAAACGAGTCAACAAACACCTTATCTATATTCCTATCAGTTCCCATGACATAACTTATATTATCATAACCACAGACTACAGAATAAATATTAGCATAGGTTATTGGCGTCATATAGTCCTCGCTGGCAATATTTACGTATTCACCCATACCAGTATTTCTCATACTCCTTAATGCAAAAGACCCTAGTATTGGATTAGCATCCATAATCCTGTCATCACCACTAATCTCAAGCATTCTGTCTGCAAGATCAATAATAGATTCCGGAACCTCTTCGCGCACTGAAAGATTCGGATCTGTCTTTAAAACACATGCTTTTAGATCATCGATAGTATATTCATCGGCTATTAAATAAAATCTTTTCCAGACCTCTGGGACATCCAGCACGTTAAATAAAAGGTTTTCGACTATAGCAGCCAGATAATCATTCACATGAGCTGAATATGCTTTATATAGCTCATCTGCTGTCTTAATAGAAGGATTTTTCTTTATTTCCCATAAGAGATAACATGCTGATATATGGCTGACTTCTCTAAAGGATGTATCTTCGTCAGAATCTTTTTCCTCCGGAAATATTTTTTTCCAGATATCCTCAGTCATATTCTCCGCCTCAGCTATAGATATATCTTCAAATTTCTTATGCATAATATAACCTCTTTTCGGTTTTTGTTTTCCAAATTGTTTTGTTGAGAACATAATAATCTCTCGCATAAGAATTGTCAAGAGTTTTTTGGAAAGTATTTTCCAAAAATTATTACTGTATAATAAATGCCATCAACACCATTGTTGTTGACAGCATATATTCTAAACTCTATCTGCTTCCTATAAAAGCACTGAGAACATCATCCCAGTGTTCGTATTTCTTTACCTGATCCATGTACTCAAAGCAAAGCTTCATCTGCTCATACTCAGATTTAATTTCTGGACAGTATGCTTTGAAAAATCCCATTCCGGGCATCGATGTGTCTTTATTTACAACCATTACTGAGACAGGTGGCAGACCATTTTCTATACATGCAAACGAAATTCTCCCTAACAGCTGCTCTATGTTCCTTGGATTCATTGGAAAGCTGAGCTGTTTCGACAGATCTCCATATGTAATGAGCTTACCCGGATTGCGGATAATAAATGTCAACAACTTTTCCGCAATTTCTATAACCTGTCCATCTTTACAATCTTCAGGTACTATAAAGTTCTCCACCATGATTTTACCTCCAATAATTGTCCATTAAATGAGCATTGTCTATTAAAGTTGTCCATTTATAATGCAACCATGCTCTTTGACTTTGCTAAATCCTGTCTTTTATAAGTTTTATCTCAATGGACAATTCAATGTGACATTGTCCATTAAATTGTCCATTCTCTTCTACTTTTTTAATACATATTTTGATGATCTACCCGCCCCAACAATTTCGATAATTTCTTCTTTTCTCATTTTATCCAGAGTGTATCGTGCCTGTCTACGACTAAATCCACAGAGTTCCCGTACCTTCTCATTACTTATTGTCCCCTTCTGTTTAATGTACTCTGTAATCATTTCCTTTGCCTTTAGGTATTGAATTGCCTTGTCTCTGGTATAATCAACATCATTTTTCACTTTCTCATAGACTCTCGCAGTCAACATATATTCTCTGCCCGAGAGCTCTATCAAACCATCGTTTAAAAGAGTATTACAGCTTTTTCTTGTGTCGTCTTCATCACTCTGAACAATTGTTTTTAAATCCGAGAATGTCGTCTTACCATTATCTGTCAGATATCTAAGAATCATTAGCTCCTGAAGGCTGAAATTCTTCTGACGTGAATTCTGCTCATTAGCAATGAACTTCACAAAGTTCATATCATCGATAGAGCTGTACATAGTAAGCGTGACTGCATCGTTATATGAACGATACTCCGGGTAGGGTTTGCCAGATGAAACCATATCTCTGAAAATATAGAGTTTCGTGAGGAGCCGGATGCGGGAAAGCCGCACGTTAAGGATTTCTGTGAGAGGTGCACTGCCGCAATGGGTGCGTCTACTCGACCACGTGAACAAGGACGAATTCTGCAGAACTGCTGATGCTATCCAAAATTATTTCGGACTCCAGAGGATGCAGAAGGCCTATGTGATTCGATGTGGATTGTGATTTACAAACTTCTTAAGACTTCCTATCCATATTATCGTCTCTGTTCCATATCATTTTGCCTCTCATCATTATACCGTGTTTGTCCACTCAATAGCCCACTCAGAAAATAACGGGCAAATGAAGACAAATAAAAAATCATCAGCTCGTCAGCTGCTGGTACATCTTCATAAGCTCTGCCACGCAGTCGGCTTCTGTCATCTTCGTATCAAAACCGTACGCCTTCATGACCGCTATATTGTTTGCCGTGTGCGCCTTGCGAAGCTCCGGCGGCATCGTAAGCGGATCATAGAGATCTGCCAGACTGCTGTCGGGATAAAGGGCTCGAGCGTCGAGGATGCCCTGGGCGGTCTGCTCGATTCTCTGCTTCTGGTCAGATGTAGGTGTGGGCCAGGGGAAGTTGTTATAGACGATGTCGCTGGAATATCTATAATCTCCCTTGAGTCTTCCGCATACCATTCTCATCCATGCCATATGTACATTAGATTCTAATATTCCGAAGTGAAAAAGTTCCGCCCCAGGAAGAATCATGATACTATCTCCAGGTATACTTCCATCATCAGCATATCCGAATGGTACATATCTTCTTCGTTCGCCCGTGACTCTTGGCATTACTATAAAAGTCCCATCCTTGAATTTAGAACTCATGCGCATAAGCCAGGGAGTATCTCTCAGTTTATATGCATCGCCAGAGATCTTTTGATTCGTTCTCCATTCCTGACAATTTTGCTAATGTGCGATAAAGAAGTAATAGAAGTGTAAAAAATTTTGCCGTTCCTATCCGACACTTGGCCATTGTGTCGGATAGGTCGGGCGGTTATTCGGGCAAGTCAATCTTGCCGACAAAGCTGTAATAAATCTCAATGTCCTGCCTGCGGGTGCCGTTCTCATCATAGCTGCACTCATGCACCACAATTTTCTCGATCATTTCCCGCAAGAGAGTGGGGGTCAGTTCTTCAAAGGCAAGGTGCTTGCGGACAATGCCCATAAATTTCTCGGCGTTGACGGTAGCTGCCTGTGACTTGTCCAGTTCGGCTTGCAGGGCGGCGGCTCTCTTTTTCAGCTCCGCTTGCTCGGCTTCGTAGTCAGCCGACAGTTCCATGAAACGCTCATCGCTGATTTTGCCGTTTACATTGTCCTCATACAGCCGCTTGATAATGCGGCTGATTTCAGAAATGCGTTCCTGCGCCTGTTCAAGCTGCTTGATGGCTGCGGCGGTCTTTCGCTTGCCGCCGATCTCGTTCTGCTGGACAAGTAGTTTCACAAACCGGCTCTCATGCTTGGCTGCGTATTCGGTCACTTGCCGGAGATTTGCCAGGACACCAGCGGTCAACAGATCGGTGCGGATAAAGTGCGCCGTACAGTTGCGGGTGCGCTTCTTGTAGCTGCCGCAGATGTAGCAGTCCTGTTTGCGGTCTTTGTTCTGATACCGCTGCTGATACAGCACATGGCCGCAGTCGGCGCAGAACAAAATCCCGGAGAACAGCCCCACTTCATCGTAGCGGTTCGGGCGTTTGCGCTGTTTGCGTAACTCCTGCACCCGTTCCCATGTTTCCTTGTCGATGATCGGCTCATGGTGGTTCTCGAAAATGGCCTGCTTCTCGACGGGGTTCTCTATGCTGTGCTTGACCTTATAAGAAGGCTTTTCCGTTTTGAAGTTTACCAGACAGCCAGTGTACTCCCGGTTTTCCAGCAGATGGACGACGGTGTTTGTCGCCCACTTGCACTCATATCCGGGGTGGTAGCGTCGGGTGCTGCCCGTCCTGCGGTATTCCAGCGTCCCCGGCGTGGGGATTTGCTGCTCCGTCAGCATACGGGCAATCTTGGTCGGGCCATTTCCCGCAAGGCAAAGCTGGTAAATCTGCCGGACAACCGGGGCGGCTTCCTCGTCAACGATATAGTTCTCGTCCTTGTCCATGAGATAGCCATAGACTGGCTTGCTGGTTACAGGCTTGCCGCTCATGCCTTTTGCTTTCTTTACTGCCTTGATTTTCTTGCTCGTATCTCTCACCAGCCATTCGTTAAATAAGTTCCGCAGAGGGGTAAAATCATTGTCCATGCCGCCGTTTGCGCTGTCCACGTTGTCATTGACAGCGATAAAACGCACGCCCTTTTGAGGGAACAGCATTTCCGTGTAAAATCCCACCTGCAAGTAATTACGCCCCAGCCTGCTCATGTCCTTGACTATGACGGTGCCGACTTTCCCGGCTTCAATGTCTGCAAGCATGGCTTGAAATCCGGGCCGCTGGAATAATGAGGTGTGATAGCGATAGCGGCAAAAAGCTAATAAAATCAATGGTTTTGCGGACAGCGGATAGACAGGGAATGTGTTAAAAACTGAATACGCACACAAACGGCGTTACCTTAACCCCTTTGGGGGAGAAAGTAACGCCGTTTTTTTATGCCCGCAGGAAAGGAGGTGCAGCCGGAATGTATTTCACAAAGGGCAAGCAGCGGGCGTTTGAATTGCTCATGCAGCAGAAGCCGGGATTTGACCGCTATCAATCCGGTTGTGCCGGAGATGATGAAGATTGCGGCACTTGCCGTTTCTACCGCCCCGGGTGGAAATATGAGTTTTGCGTTTTCAAAGAGTGTCCCTATTGCCCCGGCAAAAGGACGCGGAAAACGCACGCCAGCATGGACAAATAGACGGGCAAAAGCCCTTGTGCCATGCGGCTTTGCAGACGCGAAAACGGCAAAGGGCATATTGCAATACCAAAACAGCCGAAAACGGCTTTCTAATTGTCCACGCATACCAAGAGAGGAAGTGAGGAAATATGGCAGTTTTCAGAGTGGAGCGAAATACGGGATATACCGTTATGAGCAACCACCACTTGCGAAACAAGGAATTGTCCTTAAAGGCAAAGGGCTTGTTGTCGCAAATGCTTTCGCTGCCCGAAGATTGGGATTATACCCTTGCGGGCTTATCCCATATCAACCGGGAGAAGATCGACGCAATCCGCGAAGCGGTCAAAGAACTTGAAAAAGCCGGATATATCGTCCGCAGCCGGGAACGCGACGAGAAAGGACGTTTGCGCGGTGCGGATTATGTCATATACGAGCAGCCGCAGCCCAAAGAGCCGGAAGCAGCTACCAGCAGCGAACAGCCGCCTACATCGGATTTACCTACATTGGAAAATCCAACATTGGATAATCCAACGTTGGAAAAACCTACGTTGGAAAAACCTACGTTGGAAAATCCAACGCAATTAAATAAAGATATATCAAGTAAAGAACAATCAATTACTGATTTATCAAGTACCCATTCCATTCCTTTCCATTCCCTAAATCCCTTGCCTTATGAGCAGGACGAAGCGGCTACGCCGCCGGAAAGGAAAAGAACGGAAGCGAAAACAAACAGCGCAATAGAGATTTATCGGGAAATCATCAAAGACAACATCGACTATGACATTCTCATTCAAGACCCCAAAATGGATAAAGACCGTTTGGACGAGATTGTAGAAATCATGCTGGAAACCGTCTGCACAGCCCGAAAGACAATCCGTATCGCCGGGGACGACTACCCCGCCGAACTTGTCAAATCAAAGTTTATGAAGCTGAATAGCAGCCACGTTGAGTTTGTTTTGGACTGCATGAGGGAGAACACAACCAAAATCCGCAACATCAAGCAGTATCTAAAAGCGGTGCTGTTCAACGCACCGAGTACCATTGACAGCTACTATACCGCCCTTGTCAATCACGACTTTTACGGCAGCAAATGAGCATAGCCGCAGTTTACCGGGAAAGGAGTTGATACCTTGCAGGAGGAAGTAACCCAAAAAACGATTGCCCTATCCGTCAATGTGGGAAAAGGCGCGGCAAGGCTTACCGAACAGGCGTTGCAGAAAGCAATCAAGAAGTTTTTGGAGCAGAAAAGCAAAGCCCCGCATGGGAAACAGACCATGCGGCAGCTTATGAAGCAAAATGCGGGTGTTTCCAACATCGAGATCACCGACAGCAATATCAAAGCCTTTGAGAGTACCGCGAAGAAGTACAACATAGATTTTTCGCTGAAAAAGGTTAAGGGCGAACAGACCCGTTACCTTGTGTTTTTCAAAGGCAGGGACGCGGACGTTATGACCGCAGCGTTTCAAGAGTTTTCCGCAAAGAAGCTGAACAGTGATAAAAAGCCCTCTATCCGCAAAGCCCTTGCCGCAGCAAAGGACAAGGCGAAGCAGCTTAACGCCGCCCGCGACAAGGTAAAGAAAATAGACAGGGGGCGCGAGATATGAAGCAGATGAACTACAAAAAGTTGATAATCCCGAATATCCCCTATGTGTTCTTTGTCTATCTCTTTGATAAGGTGGGACAGGCGGTGCGGCTTGCCCCCGGCGCGGATATTTCTGCAAAGATACTGAATATCACACAAGGATTTTCCGCAGCCTTTGAAAACGCCTTGCCGAGCGTTCACCCGTTGGATTTGCTTATCGGCATTGTCGGCGCGGTGGTTATCCGTCTGATTGTCTATGTCAAAGGGAAAAACGCAAAGAAATACCGCAAGGGCGCAGAATACGGCAGCGCACGTTGGAGTGCATAATTTTAAGTGTAAAGGAAGCCTATATGGACGCACAGGAGGTTATGCACATGACTGATTATAGTAAAATTACAGCCCTTTACTCCCGCCTTTCCGTGGGCGACGAGGACAGGGACGGCGGTGAGAGTAACTCGATACAGAACCAAAAAATCTTTTTGGAGAACTACGCCAGAGGGCAGCACTTAACCAATATCCGGCACTACATTGACGATGACGAAAGCGGCAGATTTTTTGACCGTTCTGCCTACTCCCGCATGATGGACGATGTAGAGAACGGGAAAATCGGTGTCTGCATTATGAAAGACCTGACACGCTGGGGGCGTGACTATCTCCAAGTCGGCAATGCGATGGAGATATTCAGACGGAACAATGTGCGCTTTATCGCAGTCAACAACGGGATAGACAGCGAAAAGCCCGATACATTGGAGTTTGCGCCCTTTATCAACATCATGTCGGAGTGGTACGCAAAGGACATCAGCAAGAAAGTAAAGACCGGCATTAAGACGAAGGGCATGAGTGGAAAGCCGATTGCCACCGAAGCCCCCTATGGCTATGTCAAATCCCCGGACAACAAGGATTTTTGGATTATCGACGAGGAAGCCGCCGGAGTTGTTCGTTTGATTTTTCGCCTGTTTCTGGACGGAAAAAACCGAAACCAAATTGCCGTATATCTCACGCAGGCGCAAATCCCAACGCCCACATTCTACATGAAAGAGCGCGGGCGGGGAACCTGTAAAAACAGGGCGCTCAATGAGGCCAACCGCTATAAGTGGAACAAAGCCACCCTGACCCATATCCTCACACGGCAGGAGTATTGCGGTGATGTTGTCAACTTCAAGACCACAAAGCACTTCCGCGACAAGCGGAACCACTATGTAGACCGGAGCCAATGGCAGATAACCGAAAATGTGCATGAGCCGATTATTGACCGCACCGACTTTGAAACCGTACAGCGGATTTTGGAAAATGCGCCCGTCAAACGCCCCAACGGGGACGGGGAAATCCACCCTTTGTCGGGCTTGCTTTTCTGTAAGGATTGCGGTGCGAAAATGCACATTCGCATAGATTATCGGAATGGCGGCAAGCGTCATGTTGCCTATTGCAGCGAGTACCACAAGGGAAAAGCCAAAAACCCCAAATGCAATTCCCCGCACATCATTGACGCGGATTTGCTCATGCAGACCATCGCGGAAGTGCTGAAGAAAATCGAGGACTATTCTATCAGCAACTGGGCGGAATTTGAAGCCTTAGTGAAAAAGAACCTTGCCATGCAGCAGACCGACAAGACCAAGAAACAGCAGAAGCGTATCCCGCAAATCACGACGCGCCTTGAACAGATTGACAAGGTGCTGAACAAGCTCTATGAGGACAACGCCCTCGGCACGATCCCGCAAGACCGCTATGAGCAAATGTCGCAGAAGTATTCAGAAGAATACTATGCGCTGAAAGCGGAGCTTGCCGAGCTGCAAGAGCAGCTATCCGCTTTTGAGAACGCGGGCGGACGGGCGCAGAAGTTTTTGAAGCTGACGGAACGCTACGCTGCCTTTACCGACCTGACCCCCGCCATTCTCAACGAGTTTATCAGCCGGATTGAAGTGCATGAGCGCGACAAGAAAAGGGCAAAACAAGCCATTCAGCACATCGGGATATATTTCAACTATATCGGCAAATTTGAGAACGAAGTGACACAGCTTACAGAGCCAACGGAGCAGGAAATCCGGCAAATGCGGGAGGAAATCGAAGAAGCCAAAAAGGAAAAGAGCCGCGCCTATCACCGGCAGTATTCAAGGGAGTACCGGGCGCGAAACCTTGAAAAGCAGCGGGAGTATGACCGTATCAAGGCGCGGGAATACCGGGCAAGGAGAAAGGCGCAGACCGCCGCCGCACAGCCCGCACAGTAAAACAGAATAACCGACAACCAAGAGGGATTTTCCGGCTACGGGAAGTCCCTCTTTTGCGCCCGGAGAAAGGAGCCGCCTATGACAGAACAGAACGGGACGCCCACCGCGCCCCGGAACCCCGACAGTATTATCACGACGCAGAGAAACGGGCAGACTATTGTTGCGGAGTTATTTTTCAATCACAGCAGCACAGAAACATTCCGCGACAAGCTGCTCAAGACGATACTTGCCGACAGTTCGTGTTTATCTGCGTCTGACGGTCAAGAGCCGGAAAAATCGGAAATCTTGCGATAACAGCCGCCCCGACGATACATTCCACGTCCGGGCGGTTTTTATCGTCAAAAACGCCGTTTTCTCCAAGTCAAGAGCCGGAGAAAACACCCGAAAAATGCCCCTATTGCGTAACAGGGGCACAGAAAGGAGTTTGCATGAGAACAGGGCTTACCAAGCAGGAAAAGACCACCGATATTTGGTTTGACGAGAAAGACCCCCTTATCCATATCCGCACCCACAACACCGCCTTGAAAAAGCGTCTGCTTGCATACAGCCGCCGTTATCCGGCGATCTGCCAGCAGACTGACGCAGACCCGGAAACGGGCTGCATGGAGTTTGACATTGAGAAAGGCCGCTTCTCTTTCCGTCTGACCGCCCCATACAGCGAGGAACGGCGGGCGGTATGCCAGAGAGAGCAACGTCGCCGACAGGCTGAAATAGAGTTGAAATGTTCATAGTTTTGTGCTATACTTTTTCTAAAAGCAGAGTAATACTGCGGAATTGATTGGAGGACAACACAATGGTTACATTTATGAGATTAAGATAAAACAGCGAGTTATGTTGCGGTTATCCGTATTGCATAACTCGCTTATTGAAGCAGAGATGTAATTACGGAGGAAAAACAAATGAATAATAATTTATCACGCTTTGCAGACAGCAAGGTTTATTTTCAATGCCCAATTTGCACAAAATCAATGGATATACAAGGCAATAGCCTAATTTGTAGACATGGACATTGCTTTGATATTTCAAGATATGGGTATGTAAATTTGTTGTTAAAATCATCGCCCAAAACCAACTACAGCAAGCGGTCTTTTGACAACCGGCACCAAATTTTGGAGTATGGCATGTATGATGTTGTGTTGGAGAAAATCATACAGTTTATTTCTGATACGCCATCTATAAGAAACATTTTAGATGTTGGTTGCGGCGAGGGTTTCTATGCAAGGCAGATACAGCAAAGAACAGAACGAAACATCTTTGCCTTTGACTTGTCAAGGGAGGCAATACAGATTGCATCAAAAAAAGACAAGCGCAAAGCAGTGAAGTGGTTTGTTACTGACTTATCAAAAATCCCTTTGAAAGACGGAAGTATGGATTGTATTTTAGACATATTTTCGCCTGCACACTACAAAGAATTTCAGCGATTGCTATCTCCTAACGGATATGTTGTGAAAGTAATTCCTACGAAAAATCATTTGAGGGAAATCAGGACTAAAGTGCAAGCACACTTGAAAAATCCAGATTATTCAAATGAGTCTGTCGTTGAATATTTTGAGAAATATCTTAAAACCATTTCAAGAGAAACGGTTTCAGCCACCGTACAGTTGTCATCAGAACAAAGAATGTCGTTTATTGAAATGACGCCGCTTCTCTTTTGCGTTGAAAAAGATTGCGTTGATTGGCGTACTCTCACACATTTGACAATCGAAGCTGATGTTTTAATAGGAATGTATTAAAGGGCGTATTGATATTTAATATTCCCATTTATTGAGCAGAACGGAGTAAACCAAACACCCTAATCAAAAGGACAGCCGAGGAAATCGACTGTCCTTTTTCTATGCCGACAGGTAGAAAGGAGTGACCACCCATGACGAAACCGAGAGAAAAAAACGCGAGGAATTGCAAGCCGAGATTGAGGACGGGAAGAAGAAAATCCGGCAGCTTGAAAATCGGGAAAAGGTGTTGCGGCAAAAGTTATCCCAAGAGGAACGCAGGACGCGCAGCCATCGGCTGATCGTCCGGGGTGCGGTCTTTGAGAGCATTGTGCCAGAAGCAAAGACCATGACCGACGAAGAAGCCGCCGCCTTTCTCCGGCTTGCCCTGACGAGCGAGGAAGCGCGGGGCTATCTGAAAAAACGCACCGAGGGCGGGAAAAGCGAATAATCCCTTTGGTACAAAGGGCGCACTTATACACCCTTACGGGTGCGTGCGCTCTGCCGAGGGCTTGTCGGCACAGAGAGAAAGCCGCTTGCTTCCCTCTCTGACCGACATTGGCGGCTTTGCCGCAACAAGGGGCTGCACCCCTTGCGCCGCTTACGCGGCTATCCCTGCACACCCACAAAAACAGTATACCCGCCTTTGGCGTCTGTACCATTTTTGCGGGTTTTCATTTTATCCGGGAGGTGATACCCATAGCCATCTATCATTGTAATATCAGCATTGTCAGCCGGGGCAAGGGCAAATCAGCCGTTGCCGCAGCCGCCTACCGAAGCGGCGAAAAGCTGACAAATGAGTGGGACGGAATGACACACGACTACACCCGCAAAGGCGGTGTTGTCCATACGGAAATTATGCTGCCACCCCACGCCCCGCCCTCTTTCTCTGACCGTTCAACCTTGTGGAACAGCGTGGAGCTTTACGAGAAAGCCGGGAACGCCCAGCTTGCCAGAGAGATTGACGCGGCGCTCCCCATAGAGTTATCCAGAGAGGAACAAATCCGACTTGTCCGGGAATACTGTTCCTCTCAATTTGTTTCCAGAGGAATGTGCGTTGATTATGCCATTCACGACACCGGCAAGGGCAATCCCCATTGTCACATCATGCTTACCATGCGCCCCCTTGACGAGCGCGGCGCATGGGCGGCAAAGTCCCAAAAGGAATATGACCTTGATGAAAACGGCGAGCGTATCCGCTTGCCAAGCGGCAGATACAAGACGCACAAAGTTGACCTGACCGGCTGGAACGACAAGGGCAACGCCCTCTTGTGGCGTAAGGCATGGGCGGATATTTCAAACGCCTACCTTGAACGAGCCGGAAGCCCGGAGCGTATCGACCACCGCAGCAACGCCGAGCGCGGCATTGGCGAGATACCCACCGTCCACATGGGCGTGGCGGCTTGCCAGATGGAGAAGAAAGGTATTGCCACCGAGAAAGGCGAACTGAACCGGAATATCCAAAAGGCAAACCGCCTTATACGGGAAATCCGAGCGCAGATTGGAAAGCTCAAAGAATGGATTGCCGACCTGTTCAAAGCGTGGGAAACCGCCCCGGAACAGCCGCAACAATCCCCCGGCCTTGCAAATCTGCTGATGAAGTATTTGAGCGTTCAGAGAGAAAAGAGCCGGAAGTATTCGCAGCGTTGGCAACAACAGCACACAGCCGATGAACTGAAAACCATAGCGGCAGCGGTCAACTATCTGACCGAGCATGGTATCTCTACCCTTGATGAGCTGGACGCAGCCCTTTCCTCTGTCAGCGAACAGGCCGACACTATCCGGGCAGGAATGAAAACCGCCGAGGAACGCATGAAGAAGCTGCAAAAGCTGATTGAATACGGGAAGAACTACACCGAGTACAAGCCCGTTCACGATGAGCTGAAAAAGCTGCAAAACGGCTGGACAAACAAGCGCGACAAGTACGAGGAAGCCCACCGCGCCGAGTTGACCCTATGGAACGCAGCAAGCCGCTATCTCCATGCAAATCTGCCGAAAGGAACAAAGACCTTGCCTATTGCGGAATGGGAACAGGAATATGCCGACCTCAAAACACAGAGGGACAGCGATTATGCCAAACTGAAAGATACCCGCGCCGATGT
Organism: Candidatus Weimeria sp. HCP3S3_B5; assembly: GCF_052064335.1. Lineage (NCBI taxonomy): Bacteria > Bacillati > Bacillota > Clostridia > Lachnospirales > Lachnospiraceae > Candidatus Weimeria > Candidatus Weimeria sp. HCP3S3_B5. The sequence goes on from NZ_JBQHVU010000024.1 coordinate 19,213, forward strand.
TTCCGAACTTCAAAAAATCCGCAAATGCGTGGATATTGCACTCCGCGCCGACCAGCCGGAGCAGACACAGACCCGCACAAAGCGGCACGACATAGACCGATGAAAGGAGTGAGTTTTTTGTACTACACCCAAGAACAGATAGACCGGGCGAACCAAGCCGACCTTGTTTTGTTCCTGCAATCGCAGGGGGAACCGCTGGAACGCGCCGGACAGGAATACCGATGGAAACGGCACGACAGCTTGACCGTCCGGGGCAACAAGTGGTATCGCCACAGCCAGAGCAAGGGCGGCGGCCCCATTGATTTTGTCATGGAGTTTTTTGGCAAGAGTTTTACCGAAGCCGTTGAACTTCTCACAGGAGAAAAGGGAGCCGCACCGCCGCCGGATAGACCAAGCTCCGCGCCCCTCTCCGACTTCCGGCTACCGCCCCGCAGCCCCGACAACCGAACAGCGAGGAACTACCTCACAGCCGCCCGCCGCATTGATGAAGATGTGACGGGCTTTTTCTTTGCCAGCGGCGATATTTACGAGGACGCAGCCCACCACAACGCCGTATTTGTGGGGCGGGACGAGGACGGAATACCGCGCTACGCCCACAGCAAGGGAACGGCGGGAAACTTCCGCCTTGATGTGAAAGGCAGCGACAAAGCCTTTAACTTCTGCTACCGGGGCGAGGGCGAAAGAGTGTTTGTCTTTGAAGCCCCCGTTGACCTGCTTTCTTTCCTCTGCCTGTTCAAAAAGGATTGGCAGAAGCAAAGCTACCTGTCATTGGGCGGCGTGGGAGAAAAAGCCCTGCTCCGCTTTCTCTCTGACCGTCCGAACATCAAGACCGTTTATCTCTGCCTTGACAGCGACGAAGCCGGAAACGACGCTTGCAGCCGCCTTGTGAAGCTCATGCCGGAGGGCTACACCGTCCACCGGCTTATCCCTCTTTTCAAGGATTGGAACGAGGTATTGCAGCACCGGGCAGAAATCACAGACGGGAAGTATTTGCGAGAAGCGGTCTACGGCTTGAAAGAGCCGCCGCAGGAAGAAACCGTTGAGATTATCCGCATGAGCGAGGTGGACACGCAGACCGTCGAATGGTTATGGGAGCCGTATATCCCCTTTGGGAAAGTAACCATTGTGCAGGGCAACCCCGGCGAGGGCAAGACCACCTTTGCCCTACGCCTTGCCGCCGCTTGTACCAACCGCAAGCCGTTCCCCCACATGGCAGTGCATGAGCCGTTCAATGTGATTTACCAGACTGCCGAGGACGGTTTGGGCGACACCATCAAGCCCCGCCTTATGGAAGCCGAAGCAGACCTTGACCGCATTCTTGTCATTGACGAGAGCAAGCAGGGGCTTTCCCTGTCCGATGAGCGCATAGAGAGAGCTATCCGACAGACCGGGGCGCGGCTGATTATCCTTGACCCCATACAGGCGTATGTGGGCGAGAAAACCGACATGAACAAGGCCAACGAGATACGCCCCATGTTCCGCCGCCTTGCCGAGATTGCCGAGCGTACCGGGTGCGCCGTTATCCTAATCGGACACCTCAACAAAGCCGCCGGAGGACAGAGCGCCTACCGGGGTTTAGGCTCCATCGACTTCCGCGCCGCAGCAAGGAGCGTCCTGCTGATCGGGCGCGTGAAACGGGAACCGAATGTGCGCGTTATCGTCCATGACAAATCTTCTCTTGCGCCGGAGGGTAAGCCCATAGCCTTTTGCCTTGACCCGGAAACGGGCTTTTCGTGGATAGGCGAGTATGACATTACCGCCGACGAGCTGCTGTCCGGCGCGGGCGGCAACACCGCCACCAAGACCGAACAGGCGGAACGGCTGATACTTGACCTGCTTGCAGACGGGAAAGAGCTTGCCAGCGAGGACCTTGTAAAGGCCGCAGCCGAAGCCGGAATATCCGAGAGGACGGTACAGAACGCCAAGCGCAACATGGGCGGTGTTTTGGGCGCAAGGCGCGTCGGCGGTCAATGGTACAACTTCATCAAGAAGAAGCAGCCGCCCGAACCCGCAAGCTGAAAACGCAAAGTGCAGACCCTTTGCGCTTTGCACTTTCGCGCTTTCGCCTTGATTGTGCGTCAATAACTCCAAATAACACTTGACAAAACGCTTCATGGGGAAAACATGAGGACATAGAGCCATACATGGACCCGGTTTTTCAGAATAACGTGATTTTATCGCAGACTGAGAGACTTACCATGAACTCAAGACCTGCCAATCCGAAGTACGCAAGGAATAAGAATACGCTAGTAGTCGGCGGTTCCGGCTCCGGTAAAACGAGATTTTTTATTAAGCCGAACCTGCTTCAAATGCATAGTTCCTATGTACTTACAGATCCGAAGGGTTAGATTTTAAGAATACAGAGAAAATAGGTCAATAAAAAATGAAGTGTTTTCTGTGTGTTCTTATTTTTAGCATTATGAAAGGAGCTGAGAAAATGGCTAAAGATAACAGAATAACAGCACTTTATGAGCGTCTGTCTCGTGATGATGAGATTCAAGGAGAATCGAACTCCATAACAAATCAGAAACAATATCTTGAAGATTATGCAGTACAAAATGGTTTCGAGAATGTCCGACATTTCAGTGATGATGGATATTCAGGAACAAATTTCAACAGACCGGCTTTCAATGCACTTTTGGCAGAGATTGAAGCCGGAAGAGTTGGAACAGTGATTGTCAAGGATATGTCACGATTTGGCAGAAACTATCTGCAAGTAGGGTTTTATACTGAAATGATGTTTCCAAAGAAAGGTGTCCGCTTTATTGCAGTTAATAACGGAGTTGACAGTGCCAATCCGGCAGATAATGACTTTACACCATTCCTGAATATTATGAATGAATGGTATGCAAAAGACACCAGTAAGAAGATTAAGGCGGTATTTAAGGCTAGAATGAGAGACGGAAAACGTGTCAGTGGTGCTGTGCCTTATGGATATTACAGAAAGCCTGAGGATAAGCAGACTTTGTATGTTGATGAAGTATCCGCTTCGGTTGTCAGACGCATTTTTCAGTTTGCTTGCGAAGGAATGGGAGCAACTGCAATAGCAGATACCTTGTCAGCGGATAAAGTGCTTATTCCGTCAGCTTATGCGAGACAGAACCATCCTGAGGATTGCCAGTGTACGAGATACCATGATGCTTATACATGGAATGCAACAACAGTCGGCTATATTCTGAGCAGACGTGAGTATTTGGGGCATACCATTCTTGGAAAGACAGCGAAAGACAGTTTCAAGACGAAGCGAAAAAGAGTTGTGAATGAGGACGAGCTGCTTATTTTCTATAATACTCATGAAGCTATCATAGATCAGGAAACTTATGATAAAGCACAGAAAATGAGGAAACGAGTTTCACCTAGACGAAACAGTGAAAAGCCTACGCATAGGCTGTCAGGACTCCTTTATTGTGCGGATTGTGGAAGCAGACTGGCATATATCAATTCACAGTCGAAAGACGGAAAGACCTATGACAGTAATCAGGCATTCCGTTGTAGCCGGTATCACAATAAATATCATTCATGTACCGGTCATTATATTAAGGCAAGTACAGTAGAAATGCTGATTTATCAGGCAGCTAAGCGAGTGTCACAATATGTACTGAATGATGAAAAGGAATTTGTGGAACAGTTGAAGGCACAGTATGAAATACAGTGTGAAAAGGACAATACCAATGATAAAAAGGAGCTATTGGAAGCTAAGCGTCGCATGATGGATTTAGATGATCTGATAAAGGGATTGTATGAAAATTTCACTTTAGGGCGATTGCCGGAAAGACAGTTCAATCGTCTTATGACAGAATATGACACCGAGCAAAGCAACCTAGAGCAGAGAATTTCAGAACTTGAAACTGCTACAGAACGTATATCCACTAAGGCAGTGCAGATTGATAAATTTGTGCGACTGGTTAAGAAATACCGAGATTTTGAGGAACTGACAACACCTATGCTTAATGATTTCATTGAAAAGGTTGTAATTCATGAAGCTGTGGGTGGCAGAACAAGAGACCGCACTCAGCAAGTGGATATTTACTTCAATTTCATTGGAAATTTCGTTCTTCCACTCAGCGAGGACGAAGTGGAAGCCTTGCAGTCAGAGGAAGCACGCAGAGCGGAAGAGATTGCAGAAAGAAAGAGAAATTCTTCTAAGAAATCTACGCAGAAAAGAAATCAGAAGCGTACAGAACTCAAGGCAAAAGCAGAAGCCGGAGATCTTGAAGCTATGGCAGAATATGAAGCAATTCTTGAAAAGGGTAGGCAGAACAATCGTAAGCAAGCAGAAAGAATGCGTAAATTGAGAATGGCTGACCCTGAATATCGGGCGAAGATGGAAGAGAAAGAACGCTTGGCTTTGGAAAGGGAAAAGAAGCGTCAGGAGCGTGCTACAAGGAAGAAAAAGGTTGCTTTGGCAGAATTAAAGGAAAAGGCAGAACAAGGCAATCAGGAAGCAATCAGAGAGCTTGAAGAGCGTAGGGCTATTGGCAGGGAACGTTCAAGGAAATCAGCAGAAAAGCGCAAATTAAGAGCAGAAAATGATCCTGAATATGCAAAATATCTTGAAGAGAGAAATGCAGAATATAACAGACGGCATACCGCAAGGAGAAAGGAGCAGTTAGATGCTTTGAAGGCTAGGGCAGAAGCCGGAGATCAGGAAGCACAGAGCCAGCTAGCAGAGCATAAACAGTATCAGGTTAGAGCTACAGTGAAGAGTTACCGAAAAATGCGTGACGATGCATTAAACGGAGATCCTATCGCAAAAGAGAGATATGAAAAAACACTGGCTAGGAGACGTGAAGCGTATCATACAAAGAAAAGTGAACAGACAGCCTAAGAGTAAGCATAATATCACAATATAATAGTTGCAGAATTGATGAGAATAAGCGGGAGCGATGCAATTATTGTAATGGACAATGAAGTATGGTATTGTATAGATGGTTTACCAAATCGTTGTTTGGCGATTTGGTAAATCCCAATAAATTAATTTTATAGGGAACAAAAAATTTGAATTTGCGCATCTATAAGGTGGAATGTGTTGACAAAAAAAATGCAGTATGATAGTATCGTCATTAGAAAAAAGGAAGGCACATTTCGTGTAAGGTGAGGAAATGATTAATAGATAATTTAATTTAAGTAAGACACATATAGTTATTGAGCCTGTAGAAAATAGGTTTATTTTTGTGTACGCTTAAGTTGGATTATCGCAAGAGGCATTTCCTTTGCTTTTCCTTAGGGAAAGTAATAAAGGTCTATTTAGCGAGTCTATCTTTGCGTATGCAAAAAGGCTCGTTTTTGTGTGTACAAAAATAATTGACTCGTGTTTCGAAAAGGAGGAACTTTATGTTACAGATAAAGAAATTAAATTTAACACATAAAAAAGACCTGAGAGTAATTCTTGATGATTTCAACCTTGTGCTAAATGATGGAGATAAAGCAGTTATCATTGGAGAAGAAGGGAACGGAAAATCAACATTAATGAAGTGGATATATGATCCATCGCTTATAGAAAACTATATAGAAGCGGATGGGGAAAGAGTAATGGGAAACGAACGTCTTGGTTATCTTCCGCAAGAGATGCCCGATGAAGATAAGAAAAAAACCGTATACGAATATTTTTCTGAGGAAGAAATATTCTGGGAGAAAACGCCAAAAGAACTGTCTGTTATTGCAGGGAAATTTGGAATAAAAAATGATTTTTTCTACAGTAGTCAGATGATGGGGAGCCTTTCAGGAGGAGAAAAAGTCAAGGTACAACTCATGCGGCTTTTTATTCGCGATGTTTCTGTGCTATTGTTAGACGAACCTTCAAATGATATTGACATTGCGACGCTTACATTACTGGAAAAAACCATAAATGAATGGAAGCATATTGTGCTTTTTATTTCACACGATGAAACATTGATAGAGCGTACCGCCAACATGGTAATACATATCGAGCAGATTAAGCGAAAAACAGAAGCGAGATATACCGTGGCCAAGCTTCCCTATAGAAACTATGTGGAGGAACGGCTTCATAAATTTGAACTTCAAGAACAGAGGGCACTATGTGACCGTAGGGAAAAAAAGATTCGAGATGAGAAATATCAAAGAGTGTCTCAGAGTGTGCAAAGCGCATTAGCAAATTGTTCCAGACAAGCGCCGTCGGTGGCAAAGAATTTGAAGGACAAAATGCACGCAGTTAAGTCTATGGAACGAAGATTTGAAAAGGAAGATGAAAACATGACGGAGATGCCGGAACAGGAGGAGGCTATTTTCTTTAAAATGGGAGACAAAGATTCATCTATTCCGGCAGGAAAAACAGTTATAGAGTATACTCTTGCAAAACTTAAGACTAGGGATGAGAAAAGGATTTTGGCTGAAGACATTAACTTGAAAATAAGAGGCTCGGAGAAAATATGTATTATTGGCGCTAATGGAGTGGGAAAAACGACTCTTTTAAGAAAAATAGCGGAAGAACTTTCGCAGCGAGATGATATTAAGGCAGAGTATATGCCGCAAAACTATGAAGAGATACTTGATTTGGATATGACTCCTGTTGATTTTCTTGATAAATCCGGAGACAAGGAAGAAAGAACAAGAATTAGAACATACCTAGGTTCACTTAAATACACGCCAGATGAAATGGAGCATCCTATTCGGGAGTTGTCTGGTGGACAAAAGGCGAAAGTGCTTCTTTTGAGGATGAGTTTAAGTGGTGCGAATGTTCTTATTCTGGATGAGCCTACAAGAAATTTTTCACCATTATCCGGCCCGGTAATAAGAAAAATGCTCCGAGAATTTCCAGGGGCTGTCATTAGCATTTCTCACGATAGAAAGTACATTGAAGAGGTGTGTGATAAAATATATCAGCTAAATCCTAATGGATTACAGTTAATTAGTGAGTGATAAAAAAGATGAAAGACTGACAACTTTCAGGTTGTCGGATTGTAAAGGCAGAGCCTTACGCAAGGTGCAGGAGAAAGACTCCGCTCGGGTTAAGGGCGAAGCGCCTTAGCAGGTCAAGGGTGCAACCATTGCCCAGTTAGTGGCGTTTCGCCACTAAGTACTGGGTATTACTTGTAGCAGAGCTTCACAAGTTTTGGCAACTTCGTTGCTGTTCCCTTCGGGAAAATAATTAAATATTGTTGATATTAACAGACTGAGTAGAGAAATTTACTTGGTCTTTTTTTGGTAAGCGTATTATAGAGCTGGGCTATTTATTATGAGCGCCTTCCTGTAAACTTTGTTTAGAAAACAGAAGTCTGCAGGGAGGTGTTTTTTATGCTGCCTAAGGATATAAAG
>NZ_JBQHVU010000025.1:0-22371 GCF_052064335.1 Candidatus Weimeria sp. HCP3S3_B5
AAAGTCCCTCACGAATGACTCCACCATCTAATGGAATCAGACTCGTGAGGGACTTTTTATACTCAAAAACCAGCTCAGAATGGGATTAGCCCATCTCTTTAATACGCTTACGATTAGGTCGGATATTCCCCATATAGAAAAAATCAAAATGGTAATAAGTGCATTTACGATCATAGCTTAGCCTCCTTGATATATGCGATGTGCTTTTGATATTTAAAATATTGAATCTATATTCAGGATGCTATTGGTTAATGATCAACAGATAGCGTTCAAGGAAATTCCTGTATTTTTTCCTGCTGACAGCCAGCACCTTGCCGTTATCAAGTATAACACTGGAGTATCTGTGACCATTGATATGACGGAGATTGACAAGGAATGATCTCTGGCATCTGAAGAAGCTGCTGGATTGCAGTCTGCTTTCGATTGAAGAGATTCCCTCATGGCAGCAGACAGGATCGGATGAATCAACAGTATAGATAAGCGAGTATCTTCCGTTGCTTTCTATATAGAGGATTTTATTCTCTTTTATGACCACATTATTCCGATTTGCCTGAAGTGGTATAACATGAGTATTGTCTATTCTTGAAATAAATGAATTCATCATCTCATTGAATCTGTCCTTGTCTACTGGCTTAGTCAGGAAGCGAAAGGCACCTATACGGAATGTATCAAATACGATGTCACTGTATCCAGACAGGAAGACAATTGTGACTTTCTGATCAAAATCCCTGATCTTTTCAGAGATTGTAATACCATCTTCTGGAGCATCATCAAACTTGTAATCCATAAAGATCAGATCATAGCTCTGACCTGATGACAGAAGCAGATCGCCTGATCTGAATGAATCCACTGTATATTTAAGGCCGCATGACATTGAATATGTGTTGAGGTGATTTTTACATCATCAATGGAATACTTACTGTCATCGCAGATGGCGATCCTGATCATTGTATTATCTCCTTATTTTGATCTACTGATTCTAGCGAATCAATGATAGCTGATATGGCATGATTTTGCAATATGTAAATGGGGATGCAACTTTATCGGAAAACAAAAAACTATGACGAATCGTTTGTCTACTGCATTTCATTACAAAGGGGCTATGAGCTCATTTTTTAATTCAAAAAAATGAAACTATATATCGTTTTTATCAATTTTACCAAAGTGATTTCCCTTGGTATATTGTATACAAGGCACTGGTAAATTGGCTATGGAAGAAGGATTCAAGAGGACAAATATCAAGGGTGGATCAGCCTTTGAGGATGTGGAAGGGTATTCCAGGATAGTAAAGGCAGGACCGTTTGTGTTTGTCTCAGGCACGACATCAGTGACGCCTGAGGGTAGCGTATATGGAGAGGGAGATGCCTATGAGCAGGCCAGATATATATTCAATAAGCTAGTGATGCTCCTCGAAAGCAATGGAGTCAAGAGAGAGGAGGTAGTAAAGGTGAATATCTATACAACAGACACCGGAAAAAATATGGATATAACCAGAGCCTATTCGGAATAGATCATTGTAATAATTTTTTGTATCAGCGGCATTCTTTTCAGCATATTTCTTTTTATAATCAAGTGCTGCTTTTGTATTGATATAATAGATCAGAAGTAGGGAACCGGCTACTGCAATAAAACCGCTAATGATATGCAGTATCTCCCCGGCAGTCCGAAAACTTATTTTATAGCCATTTACTAATGCTGTCGTAAAGTATGAGTATTGCAGGGCAAAAAGAAGCATAAAGATACTGAAGAACCATCCACCCGGCCCGGAAAGTGAAAAATCGCATGATGATCGCATATATTTCCTTAGAATCTGGAATATCCATATACATGCGGTTGTTGATATACTGCATAATACTACGCTATCGAACCTGAGGTATAATTCTGTCATATAAAACAGGGCTTTGAACGCTGATTATGAGACACCAAGAATTGGAAAGCATTCCATGAAAAGCTGTAAGGAGTAATAAGTTATAATTAAAAATGTCCGCACCCTTATTTTTGTCTAAAATTATGGGTTCATTATAGTTGAAAACTCCCTATCATCTTGCTATAATCTTCTTGGGTGTCACCAAGATGGTGGACGGCTGGCCCTCTCCGGAGGGACTGTGACCCTCCGTTTACATAGAAACCTGAAAGGGAATCCAGTGGAAAGGAGGGCGACGCTTATGTTGACGATTGAAGGACTACTTGCAGTTCTCAGTTTCGGACTGACCTGCTTTAGCATCGGATACGCCATTGGGCGTAACGATAATCACAAGACACAGAAGTAGCCGCCCCGGTCTGGAAAACTAGGCGGCTATTTCGATAGCTAAATATAATTTGGGCCAGCCGTCTATCGGTGACACCTTTTATCTAATAGCAATATAACACAAACCGTTAGTGATTTCAAGTCTATTGTTGATGTATAATTAAAACTGACCCATGTAGTAGTCAACAAATTTTAGACACAAATTTATGTTTTTTTGTCTCTCTGTTCAAGCAGAGAAGATCAACTGTTTTAGAAATGGATCTTCTCTGTCTTTATTATATAAGATCCGTGTCCAAAAATTAACCCCTCCGTGTCTAAAATAAGTTTACCACTTCATTTCAACGCGGAGTAAGGCATAAGAAAAAGGTGAAAAATGGACCTGTCCTTTTTTTGCCTTGACATAGGGGCGAGATTGCTGTATACTAGATAAATTATGTGAAAAATAGATACAGGTTTAAATTGGAAACGATAATGCTCCTTTCGTGAGTGGACCCGAACAACACAGGTATCACACGAAAGGAGATTTTTTTATGCAGAATTTACCGAAGAACTGGCTTGAAAACCTGATTTTTACAGTGATTATGGCTTTTCTCATGGTCTATGCGATGATATGCTATAATATCGCACTGAATATAGGAGGGATGAATGACCAGGTATTTATCAAGGCTTTTGGCGAGCTGAGAATCATGTGGCCGGTAGCGATAGTACTGGAGATGTTCGTGATGGAGAAGCCGGTGATGTACCTGACAGGTCGCGTGGTTACAAGGGAGATGCCTTTTTTCGCAGTCCTTCTTATTAGGTGCTCGCTTACCGTCTGCCTTATGTGCCCGACCATGAGTCTGGTGGCGACACTTCTGTTCAAGGATTTTGCCGGGGCCGGATTTGTGAGCACCTGGGTGCAGACAGCAGCGATGAATTTCCCGATGGCACTGGCTTGGCAGATCTTCTTTGCCGGACCGCTGGGAAGGCTTGTATTCAGGCTTATATTCAGAAGAGCACAGGCAAAAAACGGTGAATTAGTTAGAGATTAATACCGAATCAGCTGCCAGCCAGTGGAATGGGCAGTACAGGCATACAGACCCGTCTGATTTCCTAAAGGGAAGTCAGGCGGGATTTTTTTTAGAATAGAGGTGAAAAAGGGGACAGACACTTTTGTCATCTCGTGTTATAATAGTTATATCAGTTCAGAAGACAGGACAATGCTGGAGGTTTACATGGATGATCGTTATCTTCCTATTGGAAAACAGAACTTCAGAGATATAAGAGAGAACCACTATGTCTACGTGGACAAGACCAGATACGTCTGGGAGCTTACGAGAACCACGATGCCATACTTTCTCTCCCGCCCGAGGCGCTTCGGGAAAAGCCTTTTTATCTCTACGCTTTACAGCTTTTTCTCGGGAGAGAAGGAGCTTTTTAAGGGGCTCTATATAGAGGAGAAGGAGAACGCGAGGGGAGATAAGGCGTGGACGAAGTATCCGGTAATCTATTTTTCGCTGTCAGGCGGGCAGTATAACGAACAGGATGGATTGGAAGCAAAGCTTTGCAAGACACTTGATTTTGTCGAGGATAAATACAGGCTAAGGCACTGTGACTATGATCTGGCTGTTCGATTCGAGGACATGATTGAGCAGTTATATGAGAAGACCGGACGTCAGGTGGTAGTGCTAGTAGATGAGTATGACAAGCCTCTGCTTTCTACTATGATATCTAATCCCGCCCAGGAGGAGAAAAACAGGCAGCTGTATAAGGGATTTTTCTCGGTGCTCAAGGATATGGACGGCTATCTGCGGTTCGTATTCTTTACCGGAGTGACGAAATTCTCGAAGGTCTCGATTTTCTCGGATCTAAATCAGCTGAACGATATTTCGATGCATAACGAATACGCAGGCATCTGTGGCATCACAGAGGAAGAGCTGCAAGAGAACTTCGAACCTGAGATTGACTATATGGCGAAAGAACAGGGCATCTCTAGAACAGAGTGTCAGGCGAAGCTTGCAAAAATGTATGACGGATACCATTTTTCACGGAGTGGGGCAGGAGTATATAATCCTTTCAGTCTGCTGTGCGCCTTTGATGCCGGGGATTTCGGCAGCTACTGGTTCGAATCCGGGACACCTGAGATACTGATCAAGAAGCTCAACTCATCCAGGATGAATCTCTATCAGCTGACAGAGGGAGTACGTGCCAGGGAATCTGTACTTAAAAGCTACCGTGTGGATGATCCGGATCCGGTTCCGCTTTTCTATCAGGCCGGGTACCTGACTATCTGCGGTTACGACAACCGCTTCGGCAACTACACGCTGCGTTTTCCGAATGACGAGGTGAAGTACGGATTCATGGAATCGCTGGTGCACTATGAGCTGGGAGATTCCGCCAGAGAGAATCCTCTGGCACTTGACAATCTGATCATGGATCTGGAGGGTGGGAATCCGGACTCATTCCTGACCCGCCTCACCTCCCTCTTCGCCTCGATCCCGTACCCGGAGGGCAGAGCCCCGCAGTACGAGGGTGAGTGGTCGAGACAGCTCTACCTAATCCTATCGCTGATGGGAGCCTATACGAGCTGCGAGGTGCATATGGCAACAGGACGCGCCGACTGTGTGGTGCAGACAGCTGACTATATCTATGTCTTCGAGTTTAAGCTCGACGCACCGATTGAGGAAGCGATGAAGCAGATCGATGACAGAGGCTATACGATACCCTACACCGCAGATCAGAGGAAGCTGTATAAAATCGGAGTGGTTTTCTCGACAGAGAAGCGTAATATCGCCGATTATCAGATAAGGTAAATGGTGCAAGATCTATTGCTTCCCATATACCTTTATCCTTTCTCACTTGATAGAACCTTACCAATATCACTACTTCTAAAAAGATGAAAAATGGACCTGTCCCATTTTTCATCTAGGTGTTGTAATATGAATATAAGAATAAAGATAAAACATCTTAAAGAAAGAATTGCGCTTAATAGAAGAGCATTTATCATGTATTCCGTCCTTCGGGGACTGGTGATCCTTACTGCGGTGAGGTGTTTTTTTCAGTCGAACTTCGAGGGGCTGGCTCTATGCGTAGTTTCGCTTATACTATTTTTGGTACCTTCGTTTCTGGAAGAGACGATCAAGGTAGATATCCCGCCGCTATTTGAGTGTATAATTTATGCGTTTATTTTTGCAGCGGAGATACTTGGCGAGGTGAATCGCTACTACACCATGATACCGGGCTGGGATACTATGCTTCACACGCTGAATGGCTTCTTATGTGCGGCGATAGGATTCTCGCTTTTTGATATATTAAACCGCAGGAGTAAAAATATCAGTCTCTCACCGTTCTATATGGCGGTAGTCGGCTTCTGTTTTTCGATGACAGTAGGTGTGCTCTGGGAATTCTTTGAATATACCATGGATTCGATATTCTTTCTGGATATGCAGAAGGACTTCATCGTACAAAAAATCGGAACCATAAAACTAGATACTACTGGAACCCAGACGCCAGTGATAATCGATCATATCAAAAAGACAGTGATTTTTACCGCGACAGGCAGAAAATACACTATAAACGGAGGGTACCTGGATATAGGAATAATCGACACGATGAAGGATCTGCTTGTGAACTGCATCGGAGCTGTAGTATTCTCTATAGCAGGATATATCTATGAGAAGGCGAGAAATCTCTCGTCGAAGAAGAATCCTCTCGTGAACGTGGCTCCCGGCCTGATGATTACGGCGCTGTCAGATGAGGATCTCCGCAGGCAGGAGGAGGAGATTCTGGCAAGACAGACTGCTATAGCGGAGGAGAAGAAGAGAAGAAGATTAGAAAGGTGAAAAATGGACCTGTCCCTTTTTTCATCTGCACTCACAGTCGGCCAGATGATCATTGATTATGCCGATGGACTGGAGGAAGGAATAGGTGATTACCGGGCCGACATAACTGATACCTCGTTTTTTCATGTCCTTACTTAGGCGCATAGATAGTTCAGATACTGTCGGCACTTCTTCTATCGATTTCCAGTGACCGTCGATCTGTCTGCCACCGGCAGCATCCCACAGGTATGAGTCAAAAGAACCGAATTCCTGCTGTATAGCCAAAACAGCCTGTGCATTCCTGCGTACACTGAATATCTTGCTTCGATTGCGGATCAGGCCGGGGTTTGACAATAGACTAATCAACTCATCGTCTGTCATAGCCGCGCAGGCATCGATATCGAAGTCATGAAATGCCCTGCGGTAGTTGGCGCGCTTATGCAGGATTGTGGCCCAAGACAGACCGGTGCTGGCGCCCTCCAGACAGAGCATCTCGAACTGGTACTGATCGTTATGGTTGATTTTACACCATTCGTGATCATGATATTCTTCAAGGATAGGATCGCCTTCCGACCATCTGCGACACTCACTGCTCATCATCTACCTCCACGTCTATACTGGATTTATCGACTGGACTGCTCATCTAAAAGTCTATTGAAAAACAGGTGAATGTCAAGCACTCGCGGTATGAATAAAGGTGGTGTAGGGTGTTGTAATAACATGACTGATCCATGAGCATCCCTTGTGCTTTTGACTTCACGTCTCTTTATCTATACTTCATGGAGTATAATCGCGCGGAAGTGGATTTTAAAGCCCTGCGTATGATATAATAGTCAGGTAAATCTTCAAGAAAAGCTCTATTAAGGAGGTAATGACATGGAACTGACACAAGCTATGAATATCCGTAGATCTATTCGTTCATATACTGGAGAGATGATATCTAAGGAACAGCTGGATGTGATTCTTAATGCTGCATATGAAGCGCCTATTGGGATGGGAAAGTACGACAGTATTCATTTTACTATCATTACGAACTCGGATCTGCTGGGCGAAATTGATGCCTGCGCCGCACAGTTCTTCGGCAATCCGTCCATGCATCCTCTGTATGGTGCCCCGATGCTTATCGTTATTTCGTCTAACGCAGAGGGGAATGTCGCCAGTGCTAATGTCGGCTTTATCCTCCAGAATATGGCTCTCGCAGCAGTCGAAGAGGGAGTAGGTCAGTGTGACATATATGGAGCCGTAGCAGCGTTAAGCCGGAATAAGAAGCTGCTTGAAAGACTCGAGCTTCCGGAAGGATTCACTCCTCTCGGAGGGCTGATCCTTGGGCAGACAGCAGAGTCTTACTCTGAGCGCGAGATACCTGAGGCACATAGATTTGTGACAAATGAGATCGATTAACTAAAGCTTCCCACATCCTCTATGTGTGGGAAGAAATCCTTAGTAGTAATGGACTACTGAGACTCAATGTGGTAGATTTTTATCGATGAAAATAATAAAAACTATTGCATTTTTTGGGTTTCGAATATACTATATGTAACAGAGTTGCCCGAAGTCTTTTTGGCATTGGGGACAAGGCTGAGACTTGTGCTCAGCTTTTTTACGTTTAGGAGAGATTTTATGGATTTGAAAAAAACATTGACCTTCGATGAACAATTGGATAAGTTAGCAGCCCATGGTATGATTATCACAGATAGAGAGAAAGCAAAAGACATTTTGAAAAGAGTAAATTATTATCGTTTTACGGGTTATGCTTTACAATTCAGACAAGACCCTTCTGGTGGTGACTATATAGAGGGGACTACATTTGAAACGGTATATCATCTATATAAAGTGGATGAAACATTACGTGATACATTCCGGAAGTATATTGAAAAAGCAGAAGTATATTATAGGACGCAGATTGCATATGGATTTTTACTTGCTAAATGTACGGAGACTCCGTATGATCAGCATTATGATGAGAATAATTTCTATAACAAAAAGGGTTACAGAGAAGGTATGGAAAATTTCAGCAGGGAGAAAAATTATTATAAAGATAGCTTGATTGTGAAGCATCATAAAATGAAATATTCTAGTAAAATGCCATTGTGGGTTATTGTGGAATTAATGTCTTTTTCTAATATGTCTAAATTATACAGCTCTATGTATTATTCAGAAAAAGATGCTATTGCTCATATGGTTGGTGTTGGAAGAGATACATTAGAAAATCATCTTCATTGTTTATCGGTTTTGCGAAACAAATGTGCGCATGCAGCTAGAATGTATAATACAAATTTTAATCCTCCGGCAAAGTTTACAACGTCATTTTTGAGGAAACATCCAGAAATAAAGAATAATTCATTATTTGCTTATACGCTAGTCTTGCTAAAAAGACTTCCGGATGAAGAGAGTAAGAAATCTTTGATGCAGACAGTGGAAACAGTGATAGATGAATACAGAAATGATATTGATTTGAAGTTGATTGGTTTTCCAGAGAATTACTTGGAAATTATGAAGAATAATTTGTAAAATAGGAATATACAACCACTTTTCGTTAGCACTCAATCTAATAAAAGACTTTGAAAAGCCTGGAAAAGTATGTATAACGATAATACATGGAGAGAAAGTAATCGGTTTGGCGCTTATGCGATTATGATCGCCGGAGTAGTTACAATCATTATGGCTGCGATCGTTAAAAATTCATTCTGTGCAGCAATGGCTGCGGTAGGAACTGTGATCCTGGCATCTGCGGTAACCCTTATTTATGCGCATAAGGTATATGTGCAGGAAATTGATACTTTCATTGAAGCGGTGGAGACAAAACTGTATAATATTAAGCAGGAAAAGATATCCGGTGATAATGTGTATCAGTTCTTATTTGGGACAATGAAAGTATCGTTGAATCTGTGCTCCTTATGAGACGGGCAAAGCGGTAATTGAACAGAGTTAGGAGAGAAAAAACGTATGAATCAAATTGTTTCGTTGTTTATGTTTCGTTGTGGTGATTATGAGAAAGTAAAACAGGATGTATGGGAAGAAAACTGGAAAGCCATGCGGCTGTATTCTGCTGTGGCGCTTGTTGCTTTTGGAGTCATAACGCTGGTGAGTGTGTTTTCTCCGAGTATCGGAAAATATAAATGGGTGTATCTGGTCTATACGTTCCTTTCTTTGGCCTATTTTTGCATTTCTTGTTGTCAACTTAGAAGTTTCTTGGGGAAAGAACTGGTTGTATACAGCTTTTTTGCCGCGCTGCTGCTGTTCGGCATTATTACTGGAACGCTGATTACACCGGAGGAGCTCACTGTCAACTACATTGTGTTCATGATGGCAGCGCCGCTGCTGTTTACCGCCAGAACGGCGGTCATGAACGGGCTGATTCTGAGCAGTATGCTGCTCTATAGCGGACTTGCTTTCTTTGCGCAGCACAACCCGATTCTATACAAAAACCTGGAGAATGTTATTCTGTACGGGGTGCTGAGTATGCTTCTGACTGCCATTATGATGCGAAGAAAGCTCCAGAGAATCCTGTACCATAAGGAAAAGGAAATGTTGGAAGTCAGCAAGCGCGAATCGCAGGAACGAATCCTGAATTACGAGAGATTCCTCACTGACATGGTTCGGTATGCCGCTTCAGAAGAAACTCCGGACAAAGTACTGAATCAACTGGTGGAGTATATCGGACAGCGTGTGACCGCCGATCGAGCGTATATCTTTGAACAGAATGACCGCGGAACGTTTGACAACACATACGAGTGGTGCAAAGCGGGCGTATCCAAAGAAAAAGATAACTTGCAGGATGTGCCATATGAAGGCATCATTGAAACATGGTTTGCACAATATCAAGAATCCAATAATGTCATCATCCATGACATTGAAGAATGCAAAAAAACAAGCGGAGCCATCTATGAACGGCTGAAACCTCAGGGTGTCAATACTCTTGTGACAGGGCCAATCAAAATCAACGGCAAGATGGTCGGATTCTATGGTGTGGACAATCCTCCCGAAGAGAAACTGCATGAGATCTCGAATGAGATAGATATGATCGAGTTTATGATCTCTTTTATGATAAGACTGCGCGATAATGCAGATGCACTGGAGCACAGTGCATTATATGACCAGCTCACAGATTGTAAAAACAGAAAAGCACTGGATTGGGCGTACACAGAAAAGCTGGAGAAGTACTTTCCCCTGGCGGTTGTCATGTGCGACCTAAATGGCCTAAAGGAAATAAATGACCAAAAGGGACATGACGCCGGTGATAAATTCATTGTGCAGGCCGCACAGACGCTGAAATCTGTGTTCGGAAAGCGTAATGTGTATCGGCTTGGCGGAGATGAGTTCATTGCGGTTCTGCCAGACATCACACATCCAGCGTTTCAGAAACTACTGGAAACGGCAAAAAGCCAGCTGGGTGATACCGCGTCCCTCGGTGCGACGATAAGCGGCACAAAGGACACGGATTTTGAGTCGCTTCTGAAAGCCGCAGATGCGGAAATGTATGAAAACAAGAAGCAATACTATATCGCGACAGGAAAAGAGCGGAGAAAGCACGGCCTGTGAGAGGGAAAGACCGTAAACTGATAATCGAATTATAAAAAAGAGTAGTTATAAACAAGAAAAATATGATGCCATAATAAGCCGATAAACCAACGCAAAACTCAGCATTATAGGGCATTTTATGATAGAAGATTTTTATGATACGAGTACTTTTTATCTGCCACGGCAATATCTGTCGAAGCGTCAGCGCTGAATATGTCATGCAAACTATCGTGGCTCGGGCCGGAAGATGCGATGATTTCCTGATTGATTCGGCAGCGACATCCACGGAGGAGATCGGAAATCCCATCTACCCTCCGATGGAAGCAGCTCTTCGCCGGAGGGGTATTCCGATTGGACAGCACAGGGCTCGCCAGGTTCGATGGGAGGAGTATGAGGACTGGGATCTGATCGTAGCTATGGACGATGAGAATCTATATTATCTGAACCGCTGTCTTCATGGTGACCCGGATCATAGGGTGCATACTCTGATGGAGTACACAGACAGACCGGATCATAGAATAGAAGATCCATGGTATACCAGAAGGTTCGATAAATGCCTGGATGAGATTGTTGAGGGATGCAGGGCTCTTTTCAGATATCTGATCGAAAAAGCACAGGAGACTTCATCCTCGCCGGAGGTAAAAAGCTCTGAATGAATCCTACACACATGTAGTCCACACCTTCGCCCCTGTCTATGATGAACACAGCCGGATACTGATATTGGGGAGCTTTCCATCGGTTAAGTCACGTGAGAATCGCTTTTACTATGGGAATCCGAATAACCGGTTCTGGCGTGTCATCTCTGCTATAGCCAAAAGCCCGGTGCCTGAAACGATTGATGAGAAGAAGAACCTGCCATAATAAAAGGCCTCCTATGATCTAATATTTTATCATAGAAGACCTTTGTATTGTCTAATTTACAGAGATTTTTTCACAGGCTCAATAATCGCCTAAACCATTGATTATCGCCTAATATGTGATATAATTTAGGCGAAAAGGAGAAGCGCTATGCGAGAATTTAATTATAGTAAGTATAAAGATTACAAATGGGATAGTGAAATACTAGGTTTAGTCTCAGGTATACATGAATACAGAGGAAAGCAAGAGTTGTATTTAGCTCAGAAACCAGCTGTTTTAGATAAGCTTGTTGAGGTTGCAAAAGTTCAAAGTACTGAGAGTTCAAATGCTATTGAGGGAATTTTTACTTCGAATACAAGATTGAAACAATTGATGCAGTCAAAAACTACACCAAGGAATCGTGATGAAGAGGAGATTGCTGGCTATCGATTTGTATTGGATATGATTCATGAAAGTTATGAGTATATTCCGATTTCTTCAAATTATATTCTTCAGTTACACCAGAATCTTTATCGTTTTACCAACAGAAGTATAGGCGGTCATTTTAAAAACAGTGATAACCACATTGTTGCCAGGGATGAAAATGGTATTGAACATGTTATATTTGAACCACTTAGTCCCTTAGAGACACCTATTGCTATTGATAGAATATGTGAAGAGTTTAATAGAGTGTCTGCTACCGAAGAAGTAGATACATTACTTTTAATACCAATATTCATTCATGATTTTCTATGTGTGCATCCTTTTAATGATGGCAATGGTCGAATGAGTAGATTGTTGACAACATTGCTACTCTATAGAGCTGGTTATGTTGTCGGTAGATATGTATCTTTGGAAAAAAAGATAGCTGAATTAAAAGATTTGTATTATGACTCGCTTAACATGAGCCAAAATGGTTGGCATGAAGGAGAAGATGATCCGACTCCTTTTATCAAGTATATACTAAAGACCATAATTGCAGCTTATAAAGATTTTGAGGATCGAATTGAAATTATAGATATAAAGGAACCTGCAATTGAACAGGTAAGAACTGCCGTTTATAAAATAATAGGCAAGTTTACAAAAAGTGAAATAATGGAAATGTGTCCAAAGCTAGGGCGCGCATCCGTAGAAAACTCGTTAACAGCACTTGTAAAGGAAGAAGTGCTTGAACGTCGAGGAAGTGGTAGGGGCACCTATTACGTAAGAAAAGATGCACTTGTTTAATTACTAGACGGTGTGAATTTTTTCCTGTAAATTCAGATCTTCTATGATAATTGATGTGGCTTGACAGCAGTTTATTGCGGGTAAGCCGTTATCTATTTAATAGCAAAACAAGCTGGTATGTCAAGATTTCCCAGTGAAATCTGGTTGTATATTTGCTCTTGATATTCCGGCTTTTGTTGCTATATCAGCATTCTTTCAGGGTACATATAGTAAGTTATAATTAAAAATGTACAAAAGTTATGGAATAAAAATGTACAAATGATATCATTGATAGAGTTACCTAGGAGGCTATATCAATGATAACCAAGACATCCATTATTTCTGATCTCGAGATCAACAGCTTAGAGGATTTACACAAACTGAAACCGATTATGGAGGCAACGAATTTAAAAGTAAATAAGAGCCAGATAGCAAGGGAACTTAACATAGACAGGAGAATCGTGGACAAGTATATAAACGGCTTTGAGAAGTCAAAGCATAGGGCTTCAACGAACTGTATTACTCCATACATGGATACGATCAGGGAACTTCTTTCAGATGAGAATCAGCAGTTATTCTATTACCGCCGAGTGTTATGGCAGTACCTGAAGGACAACCATGGCTATATCGGATCCTATCCAAACTTCTGCAACTATCTGAATGCGGTTCCAGAGTTCAAGGCGTATTTTAATAAACGACGACCATCAAAGAGCCAGGCATTTATACGATATGAGACAGAGGCAGGTAAGCAGGCACAGCTTGACTGGAAAGAATCAATGAAGTTGCTTACCACAGATATCGGATGGGTCGAGATAAATATATTCGTGCTGATTCTTTCTCTGACGTGATATACTATATTTGTAACAGAGATGAAATTATAATGGTCAATTTTCTTGATTGATGAGAATAGGGAGGTTCAAAATGGTTATAAAAAACGAGATACCGATTCTTGAATATGACGACAGTTCAGTCGAAGTTATAGCTCCGGATCAAGACGTGGAGGATTTAAAACTTCCTGAAAAATGCCTGTTTGCTTTTCTTGGGAATGTTGTTCATGAATATGCTAAAGTAAACAATGCTGCTGTAGCAGAGGAACTAATAACTGTGTCCAATAATATAAAGATATATGTTCTAAAAGATGAGAATGAAGATATCTGTTTGGTGCAGTCGCCAATTGGTGCAGCAGCGGCTACGCAGGTCCTTGATACGCTTGTAAGCTGCGGATGCAAGAAAGTCATAGCTGTAGGCTCCTGTGGCGTGCTGGCTGATATTCCAGAGAATGCTTTTCTTGTCCCCACAAAAGCCCTTAGAGCTGAGGGAACATCTTACCATTATCTCCCAGCTGTTAGGTATGTCGATATAGATAATGAGCCTGTGTCGGTAATAGAGAATTGCTTTAAGAAACATAATTTGCCCTTTGTTACGTGTACAACATGGACTACTGACGGATTCTTTAGAGAAACAAAAGACATGGTTCAGTATCGTCTTGAAGAAGGGTGCACGGTGGTTGAAATGGAATGTTCTGCACTAGCAGCTTGCAGCAGAAAAAGGGGAGCTTCATTTGGACAGTTTCTATTTACGGCTGATTCACTTGCTAATGTTCATGATTATGATGCCAGGAACTTTGGAACCAGTTCGCATGAAAAAGCATTGCTATTAGGTTTGGATGTGCTAAGAGATTGGAAATAAAGGAGAGAATCATTGTAAAGAAGTGTCTTCTGTTGATATATCTATGAAGTTTTTCGCGTAAATAAGGTATACTTATCGAGGTTAAAAAAATTGACCTCGATGCAGACAAAGGGTACTAAAGGTGGAAGAACATCTAATCCTTATGTATTTACTGAGGCTGGTATCTATATGTTAATGACAGTGCTGAAAGGTGATCTTGCAGTTAGACAAAGTAAGGCCCTAATAAGGCTTTTTAAAGGCATGAAAGACTATCTAATCGAGTCACCCGCTGCTATTGGTCAGACAGAATTGCTACGACTATCTCTTCAGACAGCGGAAAACACACGCAAAATAAAGCAGATGAAGGAAGAAATGGCAACGAAGAATGATCTTGAGAAATTCCTCGTTAATTTTACTGATAGTCATACTCCGGAAGCTATGAGAATGAGACTCTACAGATACAGATCTATTGTAAAAGAAAGCTCCATTCCTTTTATGGAAAGCATCACAGAAACTGCACTTTCAAAGTGCGCATAAGGAGGCATGAGAACGGTCAGCTTTATTATGAGTATTACATGAATACTGATGATGCTCATACTATGAAGGGTACGACAGTGAGATTGAAACCGTATGATGTACTTCACATTCCGGGGTTAGGCTTTGATGGTCTTGTGGGCTACAGTCCTATAGCAATGGCAAAAAATGCGATTGGTATGGCGATTGCCTGTGAAGAGTATGGAGCAAAGTTTTTTGCCAATGGTGCAGCTCCATCCGGTGTGTTGGAGCATCCGGGAACCATTAAGGATCCTTCCAGAGTGCGTGAGAGCTGGCAGGCAACCTTTGGTGGTTCTGCTAATGCTAACAAGGTGGCGGTATTGGAAGAATGTATATTGCATCTGTCATTCTATGTTTGGAAGATATATAATAATATCAAAGCAAATGATGAGAATGTTCTAAATACAAAAAGAAGGAGGAACACAAGATGGCAGTATGGAGATTACAGGTGAATACAGGTGACACAAATGTTGCCGACTATTGCTTGAAAAATCATGTCGCAGCAATGGGATGGAGTCTTCGTGAATTAACCCAGGCAGAACGTTCTGGGATACATACATTTTTGGATTACTGTAATCTGGCAAGAACTCAGTACAAATCTTTCGACAGTGTATGCCGCATGGTAGAGGATGTGAAAGAAGGAGATCTTCTATGGATGCGCTCAAGAAATGAAGGCAAATACTATATTGCGAGAGTTAAGGCGAACAGTACCTGGGTGTTTCGCGAAGATGCAGTACAGATGGATGCAGCGAATCAGTTGATCAATATAGACTGGTATCCAGCTACAGATAAGGCAGATGAAGAATCCGTTCCTGGTGCTGTGGCAACATCATTTATTATGGGTTCAACCATCCAGAGAATTAAGAAAAATGGAGTGGAAGAATACAGTCAGATGTTGTATAACCGTGTCCACGATTCAGCGCTGGATCTATTCAATTATCCCGATCCAGCCCTCTCGTTATGTGAAAAGCATTTTTACAGCCTGCTTCAGCCGGAAGATGTTGAGGATTTACTTGCGCTGTGGCTGTATGATACGAAAGGCTACGTTTGCATTCCATCGACAAATAAAATTGCTACGCCAAAGTATGAGTGCGTTTTGGTTGATCCAAATGACCTGAACCGAAAGCATATTTACATTCAGGTAAAGAAGGGTGATGTTGATCTCAATACAGATGACTATTCCAGCCTGAATGGTGAAGTGTATTTGCTTACAACAGAAGGAAACGTTCAGAATGCACAGAAATATTCAAATGTGAAAGTAGCAGATCCAACGGTTATCTATGAATTTGCGATCAATCCGGATAAGTCTCATATCATTCCGGAGAATGTTTTATACTGGGTGAAGTTTCTGACAGAAATAGAAAATAATCGTTTGAAGTTTTCTGCGTGTAAAGGAATCATGTTTGATACGAATATCTCGTATTCAGATACAAATGAATCCGAGATGATTCTCGGAAACAAAATTGCGGCATATGGAGATGCTAAACGGTATATCGACAGCTTTCGCAAAGATGACTATGCTCTTTTTTATTCCAAAGGAAGGGGAATTATTGCAGTTGGACAGATCGTTACAGACACACCAACGGAAGTGGGTGATGAAAAATATCATAGTGTCAGAATGATTGTGCCGGAAAATTTCAATGGAGATGTTAAAGCATTGCCTGCTCTTTCACCGAATGAGATTAAAACAATTTTGAAGCGAAATTTTTATTGGGCATCGACAATCAAAACACCATTCCTTACAGGAGTACAGGTTGAGATGTTGATTCGTGAACTGAAAAAGAAGCATATCTAACGAGGTGGCAGAAGGAGGAGAAATAAGCAATGACCTTACAGATTATCAGAAACAATATTACAAAAATGAGCGTTGACGCAATCGTCAATGCCGCAAATACTTCTCTTTTGGGCGGAGGCGGTGTGGACGGCTGCATTCATCGTGCCGCCGGACCGGAGCTGCTTGCAGAATGCAGTGCTCCGCTGAGCGCAGACTGGAAAAAGCGTATAGACGAGGACTACAAAAAGCGTTCAAAATTCGGAAGAACTTTCGATTGATGTTGTTCGTTTCTTGGAGTAGAATATAAATTAGAAATTTTATCTTGCTGCGAGTGCCGACATCGAGGCGATAGCCGAGATGGTAAAAGAGAAGAAATAAGAGGAACAGGAGGCGTTTGCAATGATTTTGTACCACGGAAGCAATGTTATCGTAGAACAGCCGAAACTTATCCGGCAAAATCGCTATCTGGACTTCGGTTTTGGATTTTATACCACTACTAACCGCGATCAGGCAGTGAACTTCGCTCAAAAAGTCACTGACCGCCGCAAAACAGGAGCCGCTACGCTGAATATATATTCCGTAGAGGAGGCTGTGGCTTTCAAGGAGTGCAGCTTGCTGCGCTTTGACAGCCCAGATGAAGCGTGGCTGGATTTTGTAGCTGAGAACCGTCAGGGAACCTATCAGGGAAAGCAGCATGACCTGATTTATGGTGCTGTGGCAAATGATGATGTGTACCGCACCATTACCCTGTATATGACCGGAGTGTTGGATAAGGAACAGACACTGGCGGCACTCAAGATTCGGAAATTGTTCAACCAGCTGGTATTTGCAACTGAGAAGTCCCTGCAATATTTGCATTTTGAAGGGAGGAAGCTTGTATGAACGAAGATCAGTTCAGCGCAATGCTTGCAATCATTGTGCCGCCCATCATCGAACAGATTACAAAAAATAGTAATGTGGATGATGAAACAGCGATTTCCCGCTTTTATCAGTCCAAGCTCTATCAGGAGCTTTCGGATGAAAAATCCAAATTGTGGCATTACAGCCCGATGACGCTGTATACCATGTATCAAGATGAACTTCTGACAGGTTCCTATGATTACCCGGAGGAGGCGTGAGCGATGAGCAAAGAATCCAATTTTTTGATTTATTGCATGGAGCGGTACCGTCATTTCAAAGGGCTTTCCGGTGCAAATGTGGCGAAAACCTTTGAAGAGTATGGCATCTATGGGTATATCACAAAATATTTTGAATCACTGCACACAATGGGGGACCATTGCATCGTGCAGGATATTGACGATTATATTAGCAGCATCACAGGCAATAAGCGGATCAAGTTGTAACTTGCCTGTATGATATTCCCCAAATAGCTGATTTTTTCGACAGTAGGTATGAGTGTCTGTAAAAGTTATGCTGATTATACCGGTAAGCCATCATCGGACAATGATATTCAGTTAATGGTTTATTCTGCGTGGAATTAAATGAAAACTGTACTTGAATTATACAGAATAGTCTGATATTCACGGTTATGGAGTGGATGTCAGCAGTGGGATCTAGCATGTTTCCTTTAAGCGACAGTGGTTATGCCGGTACATTTCAGGATATAATGCGGTACTTGGTATAGAACTGTATCGGATGAAGTTTTAGAAAGTGAAAAAATATATACTGGATGTTTTTAACAATCCCGTTTATGAATAGAAGATTAGAAAAAGATTGACAATTTATCGTTTGGTTACTACAATCTAAGTTATCAAATGATAACTAGAGAATAGAGCTTTCAGCTTTGCAAATGAAGTACCGGGAATTTTTGAGAATGCAAAAGACGCAGAGCAGTAATTTTATTGCCTGCGTCTTTTGTTATTATATTAGGAAAGAGAGGAACATATGGAATCAGATATCATTAAAATCAGCCATCTGAATAAAAGCTTTGGCGAAGTAAAAGCGGTAAATGATTTGAGCTTTCGTGTGAAAAAAGGAGAATTGTTTGCGTTTCTTGGAGTAAACGGTGCAGGGAAAAGCACAACCATTTCCATTCTCTGCGGATTGCTGAAAAAAGACAGCGGAACGGTTCAGGTAAACGGAATAGAAACTGACAAAGCCGGCGCACAGACAAAAAGAATGCTTGGTGTTGTGTTTCAGGATAGCGTGCTTGACAAACCGCTTACGGTGAAAGAAAACCTAAAGAGCAGGGCTGCTTTGTATGGCATTACAGGAAATGCCTTTGATAAGAGATTACAGGAGCTGGTCGGGATTCTGGATTTTGACGAGTTTTTAAACAGACCTGTAGGCAAGCTGTCGGGAGGTCAGATAAGAAGAATTGATATTGCCCGTGCCTTATTGCACAGACCGGAGATTTTGATTCTTGACGAGCCTACCACAGGGCTTGATCCGCAGACAAGGCAGTTAATCTGGAATGTTATCGAGAAGCTTCAGAAAACAGAAAATATGACAGTATTTCTGACTACACATTATATGGAAGAGGCTGCCAATGCCGGGTATGTTGTGATTCTTGACAAAGGAAGTATTGCAGCGGAAGGTACACCGTTTGAACTTAAAAATGATTATGTACAGAATATAGTGTCTGTTTACGGTGTTTCCGAGGATGAAATAAAGACATTGAACAGAGAATATAAGAAAATACGTGACGGATATCAGTTAAAAGTAAGAAATATGAAGGAAGCAACGAGGCTTATTGTAGAGCATCAGGACCTATTCACGGATTATGAAGTAGTAAAAGGCGGAATGGATGATGTATTTCTTGCAGTCACAGGGAAAAAGCTGGGAGGTGAGCAGTGATGAGAACAGTATTGGCATTAATGAGCAGGAACAGGAAACTGTTTTTTAAAGATAAAGGGATGTTGCTTACATCAATGATCACACCCGTCATTCTGATTGTCCTGTATGCTACGTTTCTAGCAAAGATTTACAGAGATTCTTTTACAGCAGCGATTCATGATATGATTACGATTTCGGATAAGCTTATTAATGGAACCGTGGCAGCACAGCTGACAGCATCACTTATGGCAGTGAGCTGTATTACTGTAACATTTTGTGTGAATCTGACTATGGTGCAGGACAAGGCAAATGGAACAAGGAGGGATTTCAATGTCTCGCCGGTCAGCAGGGGGAAAATTTATTTGGGATATTTTCTCTCGACAGTTGCTAATTCTTTAATGGTCAATGGACTTGCATTTGTATTATGTCTGGGATATCTGTTTAAAATGGGATGGTATATGAATGCAGCAGACGTATTATGGGTTCTATTCGATATGATATTGCTCGTCCTGTTTGGAAGTACACTTTCAAGTATCATTAGCTTTCCGCTGACAACACAGGGACAGCTTTCGGCTGTAGGTACAATTGTCAGCGCAGGATATGGTTTTATATGTGGTGCTTATATGCCGATTTCAAATTATGGTTCAGGTATTCAGAAGGCGCTGTCTTATCTTCCGAGTACATATGCCACTTCATTGATCAAGAATCATATGCTTCACGGAGTTTTCAGGGAGATGGAGAGAAAACATTATCCGGATGAAATGGTTGAGGCGATAAGAGACACTCTTGATTGCAATCCGGTATTTCATGGAAATGTGGTAAGTGTTAATCAGATGATCGGTATTATGATGGGAAGTATAGCTGTATTAGGAATAATTTATTATTTTGTTACATCGCTGCCGGATGTTGAAGGCGAACGATAAATCCAAAGCATTGATAGTAAAATGCAGATATCTGCAAAAAATTCATGAACATCATTGACGTAGAAGGCTTGGAAATGGTATATTATACATGAAATAAATGCGGATAACCGCAAATAAATCGTGAGGTGTGTAAATGTATCCGAGAGAACAATATTTGAAAAAGATTATTTCAAAGAAGGATAATGGACGTGTTAAGATCATCACGGGACTTCGCAGAAGCGGAAAATCGGTACTGTTGTTTAGGCTGTATCGGGAATGGCTTCTGGGAGAAGGTGTGAAGGAAGACCAGATCATTGCCTTGGCATTGGATATATTGGAAAATGCCAGGTATCGTAATCCATTGGAATTGGATAAATACGTGCGTGATCATATGGTTGATCCTAAAAAGAGATATTACATTTTCATCGATGAGATTCAGTTTGTATCTGAGATCCGGAATCCTTACGTGGATAATGAGGATGCCAAGATAACATTTATTGATGTAATCCTTGGACTTATGCATATGGATAATGCAGATGTGTATGTTACCGGTAGTAATTCTAAGATGCTGTCTTCAGATATATTGACTCAGTTTAGAGACAGAGGTGATGAAATCCGCGTATATCCGTTGTCATTTGCGGAGTTTTATAAAGAATATGAAGGGGATAAAAGGGGAGCTTGGCAGGATTATTATACTTATGGCGGAATGCCACTTGCCACTTCTCTTGAATCGCATGAGGAGAAAAGCAGGTATTTAAAGGATCTCTTCGACAGGACCTATATAAAAGATGTACTTGAAAGACACAAAATAAAGAATGATACGGAAGTACTGGATATATTGCTGGATGTCCTTGCATCGGGGATTGGATCGTTTACCAATCCAAGTAAACTGGCTAATACATTTAAAAGTGAACGGCAGATTGGCATAGGCTCAGAAACGATTGAAAAATATATTGGATATTTTGAGGAATCATTTCTCATTGAGAAAGCTGTTCGCTATGATGTTAAGGGTAGGAAATACATCGGAACCCCTGCAAAATACTATTACACCGATCTGGGGCTTCGCAATGCAAGACTTGGATTCAGACAGTTGGAAGAGACTCATATCATGGAAAACGTACTGTACAACGATCTCATCCGAAGAGGCATGAATGTTGATGTGGGTGTGGTGGAATACAATACTAAGGATGCAAACGGTAAGAAGATCCGAAAGCAGCTGGAAGTGGATTTCGTTGTAAACCAGGGAGGCAAGCGGTTTTATGTTCAATCGGCCTTATCCATAGCTGATCCGGAGAAAAAAGAACAGGAGATAGAATCGTTGAAAAGAATCCCCGACTCTTTTAGCAAGATTGTCGTAGTTCGGGATTACCTTAAGCCGTGGCAGGATGAAAACGGGATCACATATGTTGGGATAGAACAATTCCTTCTGAATGAAGATCTCTTGAAATGATATATCTATCATATTGTTAAAAGGCACTTACATATGTGTATGTGTGCATCTTTTTCGCCATAGTTGGACTCCTTTCGACATGGTTTTATGATAGGAGAAACCCAACTTAGAAACAACTATTTTTTTGTCTTAAATTATGGGCTCATTATATAGGGACGTTCTCTGTAATGGTATCACGCAAGATACCATGTCAGAAAAAGTCTGCCTACTTGATATGAATTTGAAATACGGTACAATAAAAATACCAGGAACAAAACAAGGCTCATGAATCACAAGAGGGGAAAAGTAAATGGAGAAGAGGTAATTGTTATGTCCGGTGAGATCATACAGAAGAAGATGCTGCCAAAGTATATTGAGGTACGCGGTGCAAAGGTTCATAACCTTAAAAATATCAATATAGATGTCCCGCTTAACGAGATTGTAGCGATTGCAGGTGTCTCCGGTTCGGGAAAATCGTCGCTTGCACTTGGCGCGTTGTATGCAGAGGGATCCCGCAGGTATTTGGAATCCCTTTCTACCTATACTGTCAAACGGCAAATTATTAGCGGAGGAAACGGCGTGTTATTTTCGACGATTTCTCCGCTCAACGGCATTTTATTTTCGGTGACGGCACAATCTTGGCGTAAGAAACGGCA
>NZ_JBQHVU010000026.1:0-21354 GCF_052064335.1 Candidatus Weimeria sp. HCP3S3_B5
AAACAGAGTCATGCCAGGAATAGACATAACCCTGTTTTTCTGATATTTCTCAAGTTTGGATAAGCTCAGTCTGAGCCGATTTTGTTAATATGATTTACTGTGAATGGTAACCGTTGTTATACAAAAAAACGCTGACAAAACTGCCAGCGTTTTGAACCGTAACCATAAATGGAAGGGTTAAATCTCAAACTTAGCAACCTCTGTTGCAAGTTCCTGTGCCGTTTCGGCCAGCTTATCAGAAGCTGTAGCAATCTCCTGCATAGAAGCGGACTGCTCTTCGGATGCTGCTGATACATTCGATGTTTCATCTATAACAGACTTACTCTGAACATTGATCTGCTCAAATCCGTTTCGAATGTCATCGGTTCCATTGGACAGCTGTCCAATGATGTTTTGCATTTCGATGGAGTCGGATGCAATGCTGTTGACCATATCTGCAATTTCTGCAAATGTTTCTCCGGTCTGTTCTACCGTTTTGGTACCACTCTTAACGCTTTCAAGACCATGTTCCATTGCTTCAAGAGCCTGATCGGATCTAGCTTGAATCTGCTGAATCTTCTCACCGATTTCAAGAGCTGACTGATTGGATTGATCTGCGAGCTTTGAAATCTCATCAGCTACGACAGCGAATCCTCTTCCTGCTTCTCCGGCTCTAGCCGCCTCAATAGATGCATTCAGTGATAACAGATTCGTCTGTGATGCAATTTCAGAGATTGTATTAACAATCGTTCCGATGCTGCCAATCTGCTCGCCAAGGCCGTTTACAACATCGGATGTACTTGCAACTACATCTTCAATAATATGCATCTGACTGATTGCACCGTCGATGCTTGCCTTACCATCCCGTGCAGCCTTATTGGTATTATTAATTTGCTGGGTAGTGCCTGAAATCTTGTCAGAGAAAGTTCCCATGTACCGAGTAAATGCGGTGGTATTTTCACCGGCCGCATCAATAACGCCACCCTGATTAGCACAGGCCTGCGCAACGGTAGTGATGGAATGTGCAACAAGATCGGAGGCATCAGCGGATTGCTGGGCATTGGCTGTCAACTCTTCTGATGCAGAAGCCAAATATTCCGTCGTCTCTGAAATCTTAACAATCAATTTCCTCAAGGTCTCGTGGAATTTCATCAGTCCATTGGCCATGACTCCGATCTCATCCCGCCGTTTCATAGCGGTTTCCTCAAAGTTCTTCTGATCCTCGAATTGTGTTAAATCCCCTTCCGCCATTCTCTTTAACCAGTGTGTAACACTGACAATCGGTGCTGCAATCTGTTTGCCAAGATATAGTGACACAATGACCATGATTACAAGTAAAAGACATAATACAAGAATCATGTTGCGAAGCGTTTTCTGGAGATGAGCAACGTTGCTCTTCTCATAAGCCCCGACAATTTCATCAATGGAATCCACCCATACACCGGTTCCTAACACCCACTGATACGGTTCGTAGGTTACGGTGTAATTGATCTTTGGCTTTGGCTCTGTCTCATTTGGCTTGGGAAACATAAGGTTTGTGTAACCGCCACCCTTTTTCTGGCCGTTCTTAATCATTTCCTGAATGTATTTTCTTCCGTGCGGATCTTCGGCATCCCAACGGGACTGACCTTCTGTATCGCGTCCTAACAGAACTACATTTACTCCCTCAACAGTGTCAATCCAGAAGTAACCATTGCCATCATCGTAGCGCAATTCACGAATGGCATCGGCTGCTGCTTTCTTTGCTTCCTCCTCCGACATGACGCCGGACTCCTGAAGCTTATGGTATTGCTCAATAATAGAAACTGCAATCTGTGTCTCATTTTTAAGTTCCCGTTTAAAGCCTTCGGTCAACTGCGTTCTGTACGCATCAACCTGCTCCTTGTTATTGGAAATGCTACTATACACAGAATAACCTGTTATAGCAAGGGATGCTACCAGTACTGCGGTAATAACCATTACGCTAAGTTCTAGCATAATGGATTTAAAACCTTTTCTTTTCATATCCGGCTCCTTTCACACGAATTTTCGCTTAACATAAATGCCTACAAATATAGTATATCACGTCAATTATCTAAAGTGAACCCCTTTGTCAAGACAATTTTTTCAAATTGTTGTGGTTAAGCTGTCAATGCTACTTCGGTCAGTGAATTCCGGATGAAATCAGGCAGTTTCCTGACGAACATCTCGATGAACAGCGCAAGCTGTTCTTCAGTTGGCTGGAAGATTTAATTAGTAGTTAAAAAGGTTTTGTCTTCCACAATTCTTGTGCTATAATGATAGATATTTCTCTGTGGTCTGCAGGGAGATGCCTTACAACCTGATTCATTAGTGACAAAAGAGAGGAGAAACCAATGACAGACTTTCATATGGAAACAAAATGCGTTCAGTCCGGCTACCGCCCGAAAAATGGCGAGCCTAGGGAGGTTCCTATTATTCAAAGCACTACCTTCAAGTACGATACAAGTGCAGACATGGGCAAGCTGTTTGACCTGGAGGCATCCGGATATTTCTACAGCAGGCTGCAGAATCCCACCAACGACTATGTAGCAGCAAAGATTGCGGATATGGAAGGCGGAACGGCTGCAATGCTCACCTCTTCGGGACAGGCAGCCAACTTTTATGCCGTATTCAACATTGCCACAGCGGGCGATCATGTGATAGCATCGTCCTCGATCTACGGTGGCACTTATAATCTGTTCAATGTCACCATGCGTAAGATGGGAATTGACTTTACCTTTGTAAGCCCGGACTGCACTGAGGAAGAGCTAGACGCAGCATTCCGTCCGAACACCAAGGCTGTCTTCGGTGAGACAATCGCCAATCCCGCGCTGACCGTTTTTGACTTTGATAAGTTTTCAAAGGCGGCTCATGCACATGGCGTGCCCCTGATTGTAGATAATACCTTTGCCACACCAGTAAACTGCAACCCATTTAAGTGGGGTGCTGATATTGTGACCCACTCTACCACTAAATACATGGATGGACATGGTTCCTGCGTAGGTGGCGCTATTGTGGACTCCGGAAACTTTGACTGGATGGCTCATGCACAGAAGTTCCCCGGACTGACCACACCAGACGAAAGCTATCATGGAATAGTATATGCAGAACGATTCGGAAAAGAGGGAGCCTTCATTACCAAGGCTACCGCTCAGCTGATGAGGGATTTCGGCTCTATACCAAGTCCCTACAACTCCTATATTCTAAATATTGGTCTGGAAAGCCTGCACTGCCGCATGAAGCAGCACTGTGCCAACGGACTGGCAGTAGCCAGATTTCTGTCTGAAAGTGATATGGTGGAGCAGGTCAGCTACCCGTCCTTACCAGGAGACCCGTACTACAGTCGCGCCCAGAAATACATGAATGGCACAGACACCTGTGGCGTCGTTTCTTTCCGCATAAAAGGCAGCCGCACCGATGCGGAAGCCTTTATGAAGCATCTGAAGATATTTGCGATTGAGACCCACGTTGCGGATGCACGCTCCTGCTGTCTCCATCCAGCAAGCTCCACACACCGCCAGCTGACCGATCAGGAGCTTACCTGTGCCGGTATCAGCTCCAACCTGATCCGTATGAGCTGCGGACTGGAAAACACCGAGGATCTGGTAGCGGATATTGCACAGGCTCTTGATGCTGTGAAATCCTTGCGGTAAGTGCAGCTCCGCTTTGATTTTTCTATTGCTTAATGAGGCTCCCTTACCACCGACGATGGCAGTGTGGGAGCCTGATTTTTCTTTATAATATCTCCTCCTCTACTCTTCTTCGTAGTCCCCCTCTCTCAAACCTTTTTGCTGATCCGGCGAAATCCCATTTCTCCCCAAGGGTTCTCCGGAATTGTTTTCACAGTTGCTGCTCTGTAGGAAAGCTCTTCAATCGCGTTCAGGAATGCTTCTACATGTCCCTCTGCCGCCGATACATTCATAAGATTTCGGGCAATATATAAGGCAATATCACGCATTGATTCTTCTGCTTGTTTTGTAATATTAACCTTATAAGAGTCCATTCAGCTCCCCCATAATCCTCTTTCGAACATCCTCTACAGACGAAACTTCTCCATGATCCGCCTGACGAAGGCCTTCTGCCATTCTTGCGTTGAACTCCTCACGAGACATCTCGCTCAGTGCCTTCGGAGCACGCACATTCTTTGATGGTTGAAACGGAAGGCCGTTGTCCGTAATGATCTGTCTGTAGAACATGTTGATCGCTACAGAGGATGGGATACCCATTCCTTTTAAGATATTCTCTGCCTTTTCTTTGACATCAGGTTCTACCCTTGCAATGACATTCGCCGTTCTTGTTGCCATACTATCAACCTCCTTACATTCTTTCTATAAGGATAATAACATATTGTATATCGTTTCGCAATCATTTCGAATGCATTTGTCAGAACTAATCGAAATCCTCCTGCATCACCACCTGCCGATATTCACCCTAACAGAGGTCGTTCCCGGATTCAATGATCATATCGGAAAGATAGATAGCGGTCGATTCCTATGCGGGCATCACGTGGTGTCTCTTATTCGTTAAGGTAGACATCCTCATTTTATGTCTTAAATTATGGGTTCATTATACTATTGAAAAAAACGACAATTGTTGTTATGATAAATGAAATTTCATCGAGTCAACAACTGTCAACCGAATCGAAAACAGTTGAAATAGCCACACAAAGTGGCAGAATGGAGTTCTTCATGAAGACATTTTTCATCATCCTGGCCCTGGCACTTCTGGCAAGCTCCGTAGGTTTCTACCAGTATGTCTGGTTCATTTCCATAGGCTATGGCGCTGCCGTAGGACTTATTGGTCTTGGTCTGTATTTTCTCTTCCCGCAGGCTCTGACCATCGGGACGATCCTCCAATGTGCCCTCTTCATCATCTACGGCTGCCGGCTTTCCGGCTATCTCCTCTATCGCGATCGAAAAACCGCCTACAAGCGCCGCATGAAGGGCGAAGTAAAGACCAATGACGGCATTCCTTTCGGCGGAAAGCTCGGCATCTGGATCACTGCTGCCCTGCTCTATGTACTGCAGACCTCTCCCGTCACCTTCCGCCTGATGAATGGTCGCAAAACTGACGCCTTCACCATCATCGGTCTCATTGTATCCATCTGCGGTTTGCTTCTTGAAAGTGCTGCGGACCTGCAGAAAAACAGGGCCAAGAAGAAGAATCCGCGCCGTTTTGTCGACACCGGCCTCTTCCGTCTGGTTCGCTGCCCCAACTATTTCGGCGAAATGATCTTCTGGACCGGGGTCTTTCTTTCCGGATTGAATGTATACCACACCCTGCTTGAGTGGCTGCTCGCTATTCTGGGTTATGGTGGAATTATCTATGTCATGTTCGGCGGTGCCAGAAGACTGGAGATTCGTCAGGATAAAAATTACGGCGACGACAAAGAATATCAAGCCTACAAGGCTAAGACACCAATCATGATTCCTTTCCTTCCCCTCTATTCTGTGAAGAAATATAAGTGGCTTGTGGCGTAGCGAGGTGGAAATACCATGTCCCAAGAAAAAAAACATTCAAAAAAAACACGCTTCTCTTCTTCCCAGCCTCTGCCGGAGGGGTTCACCCTTGCCATGGCAATCATGGACTGCCTGCCTGTCCTTTTTTTCAGCCTGGCATCCGGCATACTGGCCTATCGTTTTCACAGTATCCCCTTTCGTTTTGGCATACTGCTTGTCATTCTGGCAGGATCCATGAAGGCCGGTTGGAAATTCGTCATTGCTCTCGGCCATAAGGATCTTCATTTTCTGAACCGGCAGATGCGTTATCTAATGCCGATAGGTTTCCTTCTTATGCTTCTGGCTCTGATCATCGACAGGGACCGCTGGTCCATTGCCGCTGTTCTCCGTCATATGACCCGGATGCCGTCCCTTTTATTTTTTCTACTCGCTATCCTTGGCATATTCTGTCTGATCTGGTTAGGTAAACACCAGAATAACAGAAGTGCAAAGGCGAACTGGAAAGAACAGGCCGTAAACTCCTTTTCCCAGGCCTGCTTTCTTATTGCCATCTGGCTCTGATTCAAAATCAGATCCGACCTTCCATCGCCAAATCTTTGGATTTCCTTATCCTGTCTTGGAAAGCTGACAGGCTCCTTCCTTTCTGTGAAATTTATCAAAAAAGGCTTGCTTTTTCTCGATGATAGACTATAATACCTAAATAGGTTTAGCACAATTATATTTGATTCAATCAAAAGGAGATCAGCTATGGCTAATGCAGTGAGATATTATTCAAGATCAGGAAATACCAGAGTGGCCGCAGAGGCAATTGCCAAAGCAATCAAAGAAGAAGCTGTTTCCGTTGACGAAAAAGATGCCGCAATCAAAGAACCGGTCAATATCCTTTTTATCGGCGGAGCACTCTATGCATATGGTATTGATGACCATCTGAAGACCTACATCCAAAGTCTTGACAAAAACCTGGTTAAAAATGCTGTCATTTTCTCAACTTCCTGGATCTCCAAACATGCGATTGATCTGATTCGGAACGAATTAAATCACCGTGGGATCCCGGTTTGTAAAGAAACCTTCTATTTCCGTGGAAAGCCGGGTGAAAAACAGCTGCAGGAAGCAGCTAAGAAGGCAGTGAGCCTGGTTCAATGCTAAGGCTTAGAACGAAGAAAAGGATTATTAGTATGAAATTAGGATTCAGAGAACTCCGGCACAACTGGAAGAAATATTTGCTTATCGAGATCATTGTTTTCCTGATGATGTTCATGGTGCTGTTTCTGTCCGGTCTGGTCAAAGGGCTGGGACGAGCAGTGTCGTCCGGCATCGAAAATATGCAGGCAGATCACTTTATATTAAAAGAAGATTCGGAAAAGCTAATCACGCTCTCCAGCCTTTCCAAAGAACAATATGAAGAGATCCAAAATGAATACCAGGACAAGGCTACTCCCCTTGACATACAAAGAATGTACTTTCAGAAGAATAAGGATGCAGAGAAAGAAAACGTGACCTACTTTGCAATCGACCCGGACAGTTTTCTGAATCCGGACGTATACGAAGGCAAGGCCTTGTCTTCTAAAGAAGATCAGGTTGTTCTGGATGATGACTATGCAAGCGATGGCATCCGGGTCGGTGATACAATCATTGACACAGCCTCCGGCATCAAGCTCAAAGTTTCCGGCTTTACCAAAGATGCCATGTATGGACATACTTCGATTGCCTATATTTCCACAGATACTTATCAAAAGATCATGAAAGCAGTAAATCCGGCCTATCAGGAAACCGTTCATGCTGCTGTCGTGCAGGGAAATGTAAAAGCGAAGATCGATGGCACCGACCACTATACCAAGGCCGAGATCATTCAGGCAATCCCGGGATATCAGGCGGAGCAGATGACCATAACAATGATCGAATGGCTCCTTGTAGTCATCACAGCGCTGGTGATCGGCATTTTCTTCTTTGTCATCAACCTCCAGAAAGAAAAAGAATTCGGCGTTCTGAAAGCAATTGGCACCGACATGGGAAGCCTTGTCGGACAGATCGTTTCCCAGGTGTGCTTCATTGCGGTCTTTGGTGCACTGCTTGCATCTTGTTTTGTCCTGGCAATGAGTGCCGTTCTGCCGGTAACGATGCCATTCTATCTCCAGGCCTCACAGGCAGTGATTGTACTTGCAGCCTTTGTTCTCATTTCCATTCTCGGCAGTTTAGCTACCGTTATCCGAGTGGCAAAGATAGACCCGGCCCGCATTATCGGAGGTGACTTTCAATGACAAAAGAAATTTTAAGTCTGAAAAATATCGAAAAATCCTATCAGGATGGGCAGTCAAAGCGGACGATTTTAAATCATGTAGACCTGACTGTCCATGAGGGCGAATTTGTTGCCATTGTCGGTCCTTCCGGATGCGGAAAGAGTACCCTGTTAAATATTGCCGGCATGATGCTTTCGCCGGACCGGGGAGAAGTGGATCTCTGCGGAAATAATGTCACTTCGCTTCCCGGTAGAAAATGGACAAAAATCCGGAAAGAAGATATCGGATTTATCTTTCAAAATCACCAGCTTCTGCCCTATCTCAAGGCCGGAGAACAGCTCTCGGTGCTTCTGAATACCAACCGGCAGGAAGTCGAGCAGCTCTTCCGGGAACTTGAAATTGAAAATATCATTGACCAGTATCCGGCCAAGCTCTCCGGTGGAGAGCGGCAGCGGGTTGCCATCGCCAGAGCCTTCGCGACCAATGCCAGGCTGATCCTTGCGGATGAGCCGACGGCCTCCCTGGATTCTCAGCGTGGCAGACATGCAGTCGAAATGATTCAGATGGAAGTTCATAAGAGAAATAAGGCTGCAATTATGGTGACTCATGATGAACGCGTTCTGGATCTGGTTGATAAGATCTATCGAATGGAGGATGGTAAGCTGAAAGCGGTCTGACCATTGTCACCTTTCTTTTGCGGCGTTGTTTTGGAAAAGGTCATAAAAACCGCCGTGCGGGTTTGCATCTCAGATAAGTCCATAGCGCACCTCCTGTGAGATACTATTCTATGCAGAATTATACCCCATTATACCCTCGAATTAAGGGTATAATGGGGTATAACATGTTACTAGTGCACTACAAGGACAGTCTAAATCCCTGTTATTATTTTATTTTCGCAAACACCTCACCAATATCCCCATCGATGCAGATACTCCTGTTTGCAATTTCGCCCGGACAAAACGCCTCGCCATAATTGATACAACCATACACTGACTTTTCATTTGCCAGTGTCATTTGCCAGAACGGATACTTCACAATGACAGGTGTATTGGCTCCCACGCCAAGCTCCAGATAAAGCACATGAAGGCAATCAGCCTTAAGCAGGAAGTCCGCATATGCCGCCGATGCCCTGTGCCAGCCTTCATCCTCGACAAAGGAATCGTCGCAACGAAGGTTCATCGTCACATCAGATCCGCCATCCGGACACTTTGGAATCAACTCAGTCGGAATACTCATTGATAATTTGCCGTTTTCAGGAACCTGAAAAACTCCGTTTGAATCTTTAACAAAGCCCTGTGCTTCCATTGCCTTCATTACCCATTCTTCATTATCATAGGTTTTCTGAATGGATAAATTGACGCTCTGGAAAAGTCCATAGTCTCCCTGGGTGTAGAACAGACGCTTTTTATCAAAGCCTGCCTTCTGGAACTGGTGATCTACATTCGTTGTGACAACAAAATAATCCTTAGCTTTCACAAGTGAGAGCAGTTCCTGATAAACAGGCTTCGGCGCATCAATATATCGGTTGAAATAGATATTCCTTGCCCACCATGCCCAACGTGTTTCTTCATCGGGGAAGGGATAGAACCCACCGGAATACATATCCCGGATGCCATACTTTCCTGCAAAGTCAAAGAAGTACCTTTCAAATCGTTCTCCGCTGTAGGTCATTCCAGCGGAAGTGGAAAGTCCGGCACCCGCTCCGATTACAATAGCATCTGCTGTTCCGATCTCTTCCTTTAATCTGGCGATTTGTTCATCCTTAGAGCCTGTTCCAAATGACATATTTCTGCTGAAATACCGCACCGCACTGAGCCCATTCTGAATGCTCTCCTGATAGCCGTTCGGCATTTCATTGTATAATTTCCTCATAGTATTTTTTGTCCTCGTCCTTAAAAACATTAAAGATCACCCTTTCCATACTGCCCGGATGCTGTGAGAGCCAGCTGTCAACGGTGCTGACGGCGATCTCCGCCGCCCGCTTGTTCGGGAAACGAAATACTCCCGTAGAAATACAGCAGAATGCCACGCTTCTTAGATCATTCTCAAGGCACATGTCCAGAGTGTTCAGGTAGCAGTCCGCCAGATCCTTCTCAAGTTCCGGCGTCAGCTCATATTGCACAATCGGGCCTACAATATGAATGATCTTTTTTGCCGGAAGGTTGTATGCGTCCGTCAGCATCGGAACAGCCGTCGGCTGCTCATAATCTTTGCCGTATTTGAGCCGCAGCTGATTCATCTGCCTGCTGCACTCCGCTCGAAGCTGGACTCCGGCAAAGGTGTGAATGCAGTTGTCGATACAGGTATGCATCGGAACGAAGCAGCCCAACATCTGAGAATTGGCTGCGTTTACGATAGCATCCACGGCCAGCCTTGTGATATCTCCCTGCCAGACAGATAGACGATCGCGGATTTCCGGGATGTCTGAAAGATGCACGATACCTTTTTCTTCGGCTCTACCTGTCAGATATTCATCCTGAACAGCGAGTACATCATCTGAAAAAGCCTTAGGCATACGGATGTTCATAAGCGACCGAAGAATACGCCTCTTTCCTTCTGTGTCTTTAGGCGTTTCCAAATCTTTATATTCATCAGAATCGGCTTTGAATTGCTCCACCAGGTAGGCAAGCCGCTGATCCTGCGTCATTTTCTCAATTCTCATGATTACCTTCTTTCCACCGCACCTACAGGACATTTCGTCATGCAGTTCCCACAATGCAGGCAGTGTTCCTGTTCAATCACAAACGGTATTTTGTCATGAATGATACAATTCTGCGGACAAACCGCTGCGCAGCTTCCACAGCCAATACATGTGTCAGTAATGAAATATCCCTCTACCTTTTTCTCCACTCCTCCAAATGTAAAAGAGTCACGCTCGATCGGTTTCTTTGAAAGATCGAACCACTCACCGCTGCCCTCATAAATCTGGAACACTGTCAGAGCCTGCATAGACTCCTCTGTTGGATATATCTTGCGCATATACGGATTTTTTTCAAACAGTTCCGGAATCTTATCATATCCAAGCTCCCGAACCTTTCCGCGGATAGACACAGCCACACTGCTCATGGTATCCTCACCCTTCATAGCGGTCATGGCAAGAAACTCTCGTTTCTTCAGTCTGTCATAAAAGCCTTTACCCTTTGCCGTGAGGAAATACAAACTATTTTCATCACTGTCCATCATATCGATTGCTGCCGTCACTGGAAGGCCGCTGTCATCGACGGTTGCTACAATCGTTCTATGTATTTCATTTGCGATTATGCCGAGATAGTCTTTTGCTGTCATTTTAACGTCTCCTTAGGAGAGCCTTTGCCTTTTCAATGTTTGTCATGATGGAATCCTCCTTAAAAATCTGTAATTGGTGTTTCTGATATAACCTCCGTGGTTTCATCTGATGGCATTAATATAGCACGCAGTAGATGTAATGTTAATAGTTACATCAAATTTTTTCAAAAAAAATTCAAAAAAGACACTCGCATCACTGCAAGTGCCTCATTATTGTGTTAACTTCCAATAAAACTGACCCACCCCTGGAGATGGAAAGTACCTGGCCAGTGCACAATCTACAGCTTTCTCCG
This sequence comes from Candidatus Weimeria sp. HCP3S3_B5, assembly GCF_052064335.1. Lineage (NCBI taxonomy): Bacteria > Bacillati > Bacillota > Clostridia > Lachnospirales > Lachnospiraceae > Candidatus Weimeria > Candidatus Weimeria sp. HCP3S3_B5. The sequence goes on from NZ_JBQHVU010000026.1 coordinate 11,254, forward strand.
GAACACACTGGGGCTGCACTGTTCGCTGACCGGAAATGCGCTCCCGGATCGCCAGCTCCGTGTAATCACCTTTAAGTAGGTTGTTACAGTGCGTTGATTTCTTTTTCCAATTCGCTGACCGTACTCATGACAGTCTCAAAGGTCGGAACATCACCATAGAGCATATCCTTCATTGCCTCATAATCTGCGGCCAAAGCTGCAAAGCGATACTCCGGTGGAACCAGCTTCAAGGTACCTGGAACAGCCTCCTGGTACTTTGCCCAAGATCTCGGATAGAACTTCATTTTGAAGTCCACTACCGTTTTCAGTAGTTCCACCCGAGCAAAGGCGGCTTCCTTCACAGGCGTCATGGACATGCAGTACAGGTCATAGTAATGCCGGGAATAACGCTGCGGTATTTCTGAGCTTTCGGGTCTGTTCGCCTCGTGGTGTAGGATCGTTGCCTTTTCCCAGAAAGTCCGCTCCGGTGCAACGGTCAGAATTGCTGTATTCTTCTGCGCAAAGACTTTCGGATAATAGGTCGCTGCATAAGGCTCAATTTGAGCCATTTTTGCGGGCGTCCAAGCGGCCAGCGCACCGATCTCCAAACGAATAACCTGCAAGGTGCCGGAATTCGTGAACAGGTGCGGATAGGCAAAGATAACTGTCTGCTTGTCCTTTTCATCTATGTAAATGTTTGCCTCACAGCCAAGCTCCTGAGAGAGCTCTGACTGAATGGTGGGGCAAAACTGTTCTGCAAGGAAAACTTCTGCCCGTGCGTTGGCCTCTTTGTTGAACGCATCCTGTTTGGTGTTGGAGCGCTTTTCCCACGGCTCATCCTTACCGTATCCCAGCACCCGCCAGTCCAAGATCAGGTCAATATCTTCGGAAAATCGGCTGATCAGGTTGAATGCTTTGGAAAGACTGGTTCCGCCTTTGAAGGTAATCGCGTCTTTCCAGGGGCAGCGATGGAACAGATAATCCAGCGTAAAGCATACCCAAAAATCTTTTTCTACGATGGCATCATTTAAGCCCATTTTATCTGCGGTATTTCGGAACAATTCGCGCCGGTCACTTTCCGGCAATCGCGCTACATTTCTCATTGTGTGTCACCTCCACACATTTTTCGTATCGTATCATAAACCCAGTCTGTGGATTCGGTTGCCTCTTTCAAACAGGCTCGCTTTTCATCCTCGGACAGCTTTTCAGAAAGCGTATGTATGATCTCCGGCGTCACATTGGTTCTCCCCATAGTTTTCAGCGCCTGGATCACCAAGCTCGTCATGTAAGATAGACCCGTGATTTCCTTGTTGGTCCTATGCTTAAATTCCAGCTTTGTAGAATTCCATTCATAGGTCTTATACGGGCCGTCGCTGATGTAGGACCAGACCGCTGTTACCTGTGTAGAGAGACCCAACAGGTTCAGAGCCGTATTTCCGCATGGAGCAATGGTCCAGTGATAACTTCGTGCCAATGCCTTTGCAACAGTGTCCGGGTCAGCCGCTACATATTCGTCAAGCAGTTTGCTGTACTTCGGCTTTTCGTAGACGCCTCTTATAATTCTGCGTATAATGCCAGATTGGTAAAGACGCTTCAATCCTTGGCGAATTGTTGCGGTGTCCGCAATGTCTGCAAAATCAGGAGCGACAAAAACTGTACCATCCTCAGCAGCAAGAATCCGTGCCCGTATTTCCTGCATATATCCATTGTCCATAGCCGCGCACTCCTTTCATGATGTCACGAATATTATATACTATTCGTGACATGGCTTCAATACATGCCTCAGAATTGTCACTCCCTGTTGTTGATTTATAATTAAAACTGACCCACCCCTGAAGATGGAAAGTATGAAGTGGTAAACTTATTTTAGACACGGAGTAGTTAATTTTTGGACACGGATCTTATATAATAAAGATAGAAAAGATCCATTTCTAAAAACAGTTGATATCTATGCGATCTCTGGGGTTCATATACTCACTATTCTTTATCCATAGATACATGGATTCTCTGCTTGGATACCCCAAGATTCTAATGGTTTTGGTTACCGAACCGCATTTGCGGTACAGTCTCAGTGCTTTCATTACCTGTTTTCTTGAATACATCTCACAGTTCCTTTCGGTTCATGTCAGAGTCCAGGTTTTTATCCGCACCACCAACTTTCCAATTTTCATTCTACCATATCGGTGCCTTTTTGACATCCACATTCTAGAAAGCAAAAAAGCCGACCAGAATATCTCTGCTACAGCCGGCAATATTCAAAATTCGTTATTCACTTATAGCTCCCTCAATACCACTGTTTGCTAAGATATCAAGCGCTAACATTGCATCGGTTACCATATCAGAAGCAGATGCCAAATCAATATCACCTGCCGTAGCCAGGTTAAGTACGGTTGGTAATGTATCAAACATCTGCTGTGTATCATACCCGGCAAGTGCCAGGTAATTAAGAGCTTCTGCACATTCCTTAGCAGATTTAGCGGAATATATGCGTCTTATATAATGACAGTGTATTGATGTCAGGCACGCATTTGAGTATACTACACTTGAATGGAGGTGTTCTGTATGGCAACGACTAATTTAAGTAATCGGGCGGGAATTCTCGGGAACTTGTTCCCGAGATAAAAGCCCGTAAAAAAGAAGGCTATCTGTATAGATAAGAAATAGCGTAATTTATTGCTTATTCTTTCAAATCATGTTATACTATATGTATGAACAAATATACGCATGGACGTACATGTGTCTACAACATAAATTACCATATCGTCTGGTGTGTAAAGTATCGTCGCAAAGTGCTGTCACAAAAAATATCTGAACGGCTTTATGAACTCTGCCATGAGATTGCCAAAGCAAAAGGTTTTACAGTCGTAGAGGTTAAAGTCGGCGAGAATGATCATGTACACTGTTTCGTATCTGCTCCGCCAAAGATATCCATCACCCAGATCGTAAAATACCTGAAAGGCATATCAGGCAACAGACTACTGGAAGAATTTCCTGAACTCCGTAAATCTTTATGGAAAGGGCATCTTTGGAACGGCAGTTATTTTGTTGAGACCATAGGCTCTACATCCGAGGATTACATCAGACGCTACATCGAAAGGCAGAAAAACGCCCAGTTATGAACAAAGCATATGTTTACAGGCTGTACCCTACAGCCGACCAGAAAATCTTATTTGCAAAGACCTTCGGGTGCTGCCGCAAGATCTGGAATCTCATGCTAGGTGACCGCATAGATGCCTACAACGATTATGGGATAACCCTCTTACCGACACCTGCATGGTACAAAGATGATGACAGGTATTCGTACCTCAAAGAAGTAGACTCCCTTGCCCTTGCAAACGTACAGCTGGCATTGCAGAAAGCTTACAAAGCTTTCTTTGATGGTATAACAGAGTTCCCGAAATTCAAGTCAAAACGCCGTGCAAAACTGTCATACACTACCAATAACCAGGGCGGGACCATCTCTGTTGCGGATAAGTCTGTCCGCCTTCCCAAAGTCGGCATGGTAAAAGCCAAGATCCATAGAAATGCTCCTTCCTATATGGTGTTAAAATCCGCTACTATATCATGCGACAAGTGTGGCAGACACTACATCTCTGTACTCTATGAATACGATAAAACAGACACAGCAGACAAGGCATCTGACCCGGAAAAACGTCTGGGGCTTGATTACAAGTCTGACGGTCTGTACGTTGACTCTGAAGGCAGGTGTGCCGATATGCCACACTTCTACCGTAAGGCTCATAAGAAGCTGAAACACCTCCAACGGGAACTGTCACGCAAAGTCGGCTCAAAGAAAGGTGAGATGCCTTCCCACAACTTTGAAAAGCAGCTTGCCAGAGTCCGTAAACAATACAGGCATGTGGCAGACCAGAGACGTGACTATCTCCAGAAGCGGTCAACTGCCCTTGCTGATGAGTACGGCCTTATCGGGGTAGAAGACTTATCACTCAAAGGGATGTCATCTTCCAAAGGACTGGGACTGGGGAAAGAAACAAACGATAAAGGTTTTGGTATGTTTGTACAGATGCTTGCCTACAAAATGGCTGATAGGAACAAAAGCCTCATAAAGGTAGGCAGGACTTTTCCGTCAAGCCAGCTGTGCCAGTGCGGATATAAGAATCCGATAACCAAGGATCTCTCTGTCCGCAGGATCATCTGCCCGATGTGTGGCTGCACATACGACCGTGACATCAACGCCGCTATAAACATCAGAAACGAAGCCTACCGCATCTTCCGATGCGGGGAATAGGCTAAAATCTATGTAGGGCGGGGACCGCCCGAACTAAAGCCTGTGGAGCTGGCTCTGACGGGGTATACCTTTAGCGGGGTATGCTAGTTACCACCAGTCTTGAAGCAGGAAGCTCGGCTACTTGTAGCCGAGTAGTTCACATATTCGTACAGACAAGGCAATCAAGGACCAGGCGGAGGAAATCTTCAATGAGCTTGGTCTGAATTTGTGGAGAAGAATAATTTGATGGTATTAAATAAATTAGAGCGGTTGCTAACGGTATGTAAAGTCAAAAATATTGATGATATAGATTTAAGCAAGGAATTCTACTTCATTGGAAAAACAGATGAAGAAATTTCTCTTGTGTGTGAAACAAATGACGTTCCTGAAAACACAATAGAACGTGAAGATGGGTGGCGTGGTTTCCGTATTCAAGGAATTTTGGATTTTTCGCTCATCGGCATTCTTTCAAAGCTTTCTGGAATACTTGCAGATAATAATATCGGTATTTTTGCGGTATCTACATTCAACACAGATTATATTTTAGTGAAAGATGCGGATTTTGAAAAATCATTAGCTGTATTATTAAATGCCGGATATACAGTGATATAGATTTCAGATGCTTGAAACCCAAAGAAAAGTATACGAGGAGTAAATTTTCGGCATGAAAGCTCAGCATATTGCAATCGGGCATTATGCCCGGCCGGATGTACTTGAATTAAAAGTCAATGAAAGATAACAATAAAAAGACACTAAAGAGATTGGCAATCCTTGTAATAGGTTCTATAATTGCGGCTTATGGAATTACACTTGCACTGTATGCTGGATTTGGCGGAGCTACGCTTGCGGTACTGTGGCAGGGGATTGCAAGAACATTTCACATAAGCATTGGCGCAGCATCTTTTGTTGTAGCATTGGGAATGATTTTGTTTGCGCTCATTTACGATAAAAGTCAGATTCATATAGGAACTGTGTTGTACCAGATTGTATATAGTGCCTGTGTAGATTTGTTTGCCAACTGCCATATTTACAGTACCTATAAGTGGATCAATTTTTTAATTATGTTGTTAGGAGTGGTTTTGTTTGCTGTCGGAACAGGACTATATGCGTCGGCATCCCTTGGTAGGGGCTCCTATGAGGCAGTCACTTTTGCTTTATCAGAAAAAAATCACTGGCAGATTAAATTTGTCCGAATGGCATTGGATATTTTGGTTGTTGTTACAGGTGTTTTGCTTGGAGGAAAGTTTGGCCTATGCACGCTTATTACGGTTATCATTTCGGGCCCAATTATCCAATTTGTTAATGCGAAAGCAAAACAAGTTTTAAAGATATGATAGTACAGAAACTCCCGATATAAGGAACAGCAGAAGCATTACTCTACATATTTTCCATTTCTAACAGCATCAGCAAAGGCTAGGAAGCTTTCTGATTTCATGATAGCAAGACCTTGTCTTTCATCACCAAGTACCACAAGCTGATCTCCGGGTGAAATCTCAAATATCTTTCTTGCCTTGGCAGGGATTACAATCTGACCTTTATCACCTACAGTCACCATTCCGAAAAGATGTTTCCCTTTTGGCGGAAGTGCCATACCCATGCTGTCCTCCGGTTCATAATTAGCAAGATCGTGAAGCCTCACACGACTAAAGTCGCATGCTTCCTATAAGGAGTTTCATACCTTATAGGACTTACTGACTACAGATACAGCTTGAACCGTGCTTCCATATGCTTACGCATACAGAGCGGAGTTTAAGTTAATCAGTGTAGACAGTGTGCAGGTGCTTCTCTTTGCACAGCCTGGAACTTTTGCCTGGATGTGCTGCCTTTCCGTCGCCGGAAGGGCCTTTAAAATTTCGCGCACAAAGTAGCGTGAGCCAATATTATAGCTTGCGTTCAGGTCACAGTTGTAGACCCTGCCGTTTGTGAACTCACAGACGCTATAAGAGCCATTCGTTTTCTGTGACTTATTACCTCTAAGAACCGTACCACTACCATCATAAGCGAGACGCGACGTACCCCACGCACAGATATGGGAGATATGTATACCAAGACGGTGTACCTTATCAGCCACCATGCGCTGAACTTCGTTCTTACGCCAGAGTGCGAGTTTCTGTTTCTTTGAACCATGTTTTCTGCCAGAGGTATCCAGATGCTCGAATACTACGACATCGGCATCATACATGCGGGCTATGCCCTCGATAAACGATGCAGTCTTTACACTGATGTCGTGGTTTACACCATCAGCGTACCGCCACAGGTTCTTTACACACCTGGATCCATGACGCTGTGCTCGTTTTATGTGATCTATCTTGCGTTTCAGACAGTCGTATTCTTTAGAAAGATTATAAAAATATCTTCCTAAGACCGTGCCGTCCGGGCGCATGACAGTACATGTACAGGCATTATTGATGCCTAAGTCCACAGCTACTATGGTCTGGTTGAAAATGTCCGTATCTTTGAGTGTAACTTTTTCTTTAAAGCAGAAGTCGAGATACCACTGTTTTCCACGTTTCTGGAGAACAGGAGCACACTCTTTACGGTCTGAGCAGTGATGTATTATATAATCCACATCGGACTTACGGAGCTTTACGATGATCCAGTCCCATGTGTTGCGGATGAAGACCTTTATCTTTGCTTCGTATGTGTCTGTACGGATAAAGGTGTTGTCCCTGTAAAGGCATGGATATATGTGTCCGGCCTTCGGAATGCCAGGTCTTCTTCCACGGGTAGAAGGATCCATAGCTTTCCAGTTAGTGAGGTTTGACATATATGATGATACCTTGCCTAAAGCTTCTGCTATGGCACCCCGTAAAAGGTATGACGGGAACTTGTAGAACTTTTTATCGAACGGGTATAGTGGATGCGGATAATTATTTGTCTTATGTACCAGATGTTCGATATACATCTTTCTCTGGCAGACACCATCTACAGAGATGATATCATTCCAATGGTCAATGCATACAGGGATAAGGAAGTCTACAGCATCACGGTAGATGCGTACAGACTCTTTGAAGATGTCATTGTAGCCTGTTATCTTTACGCTGTAGAGTGTATTGATATCCATCGTGATGCCTCCTTTCCTAAGATGTATGCTTTGACGGGCGGCCGCCCTTACCACGGGATGTCCGCTGGTTATGAATGTACTGTTCGATCTGGTCTTTTGTACGGTCGCTTACCGTCACTATAAAGTATGACGGATTCCATAAGTGTCCTCCCCATAGGCTATTCTTCAGCTCCGGATGCTTTTTGAAAAGAAACCATGCTGACGTGCCCTTAAAGACCATTATGGCATCTGAAAGTCGGCACTGTGGTGTAGTCTCTATCAGCATGTGTACATGATCAGGCATGGTTTCCATGGCGATGATCTTTATATCCTGCTTATCAGCAATGTCTTTTAAGCATTGCCTGAAGTCATCATCTATAGCTCCTTTAAGGAACTTGTTACGGTATTTGGTGCACCAGACCACATGATACTGTAGAGAATAGACATAACCCCTGCCATGGGTAACCTCTAATGATGTAGAAAATATACCTTCATTATCCATGTTTTTATTATTCCATAGGTTACTCATTCTGTAAAGGCTATGAGAGTTAAAGACCGCCTAACTCATGACTAAAGTCACGAGTGTGCGGCGGTTAATCATCAAGCATATCATGGATATATGTCCGAAGACCGTCCTCCGTGTCTATGCCGTATTTCTGGTTTATAAGGATATAATACTTCATGATCCGTTCTTTCGGCAGAAGCTCACTGGAAGGAATGCTGTCTCCATACCCTTTTCTCGCTTCCATCCACGGGTCCTCATTATGTGTGATCCTCTCCAGTACCTTTCCGCCATACATCCCAAACGTATTCACAACAAGGTCAATTACACGTTTCTCGTCATCCGTCAGGGCATCCTCTGTCCCTTCCAAAAGCGCGAACCGCGCATCATCTATCGGATTATATTTGAAATCCCGGAACAACTCATATACCTCCGGATAGACCGGACCGTGTACCCAAGCCCTGCAATCCTCTTCAAAGATCGGTCTTCCATATAATGCGGAATACACTCCCTGGATAAAGTAAAGCAACTTCTGAAGCATGAGGGGCGTTACCTCCTCCAGCTTTTCAAAGATATATGCGATCACCCGTAGCATCTTATCTGATACGGAAAACAGGCTTTCTATGTTTTCTGCCGCAGTAAAAGCTTTCCTGTATGCCGCATCCGTCAGCTTATCTCTGTTCTCCATGAGCTTCTGCTTCATGTATGCCGGAGATGAAAGCGCTGTTTTCATGATATCCGAATACTCTTTGGAAGGCACCTGTCCTTCCAGGTATCTCGGAATTGTCACCTCTCCAAACCCAAGCGCCAGAGACAACGGAGCCTTTCCAATCTTATAGATCTTCATCAGCCTTTCGATATCATCAATCGATACAAGCCCCTCTGCCGTCCTGTACTGCTCATCGATTTCCTGAACATTCTTATCAATAAGACCCGGAATGTTCATTTCCTCCCCGCATTCTGCGCAGACAGCCACAGTAATTGCAAAGGTATATTCCTTATCCCTTATATTCTTCACAATGTCCTTCTTCTGCAAAAGGTACTCTGTCTCTTTCCTGCACTCTATGCAGAAATCTCTTCTTCCCTTCTCTGTCATAATTGTCACCTCCGATTTGCCTCCTGATTATCTGAAATAGTATGTAAGCGGATATTTCTGTTCATGGAACGAAATGACGATCACGAAACAGTTCTCCAGCTTGTTGAACTTGATATACAGAGATACTGTTTTTTCTTCTGTCCCATTCCTCTCCAAAAGGGTTACATCCTTGCCAAATACATACAGTTTTTCATGTTCAAAACCTTTATGCTCATTCTGCAGGATCTCCGAAAAATCCATTACAGTAAGGCTCAATATGATTTCCTTAGCTTTTGTCTCATCGATAACATAATCTAAAAAAAGATTGATGTTATCCTGCCGTCTGGCGTTCCGGTCAATCCGGTAGTTATCCTTTAGGACAGCTTCCTTCACCTCGGAGAGATACTGCTCTATGTCTTTCTGATCTATATACAATACTTTATCCCCCTCAGAGTGTATGATGTATTTTTTTATTTTTCACATCATCAGTATAACTCTATGATTGCTTTTTGTCAATATCCTATCATCAAAAGTGGCAGAGCATGCTCAGACATATGGACAGCTAAAAGTGCTCTACCGCTTCAGGAATTATCTTGATATAGTCGTATCGCACTATAGACAAAGGGGTTCACTTTAATGCGTCCAGCTAAGTACAATCTTCATAGCATTACAAATCCTTAAAAAAGAAGCCTGCCAAGTGGCAAGCTTCCTTACACGTAAACGATATTCTACGCCGAAGCACCCCGTCGTTTGCGGAGGCTAAACATACACGTTCATAATATTCTAGCCGTTATGACCGGCGAGCTCTTAGCTCACCCTGAATATAGCACAAAAAGTATCAAAACGCCAGCACATTTTTACCGGGAGGTGCGGGATGGATCGCTGAAAGTGAATTACTAAAAGACCGAGGAGACCATCAAGCTATAATGGTTCCGTAAAATCAGACAATTTTTAAGACGGTTTTTAATGAATCTGATATACTTAGAACAACCAACATGGAGGATTCAAAAAACATGTCTCGTACAAGAAGAAACTTTAGTGCCAAGTTCAAATCCGACCTCGTCCTCAAGGTTCTGAAGGGAGAAAAGGAACTGAAATTCTTAGATTTTTGTCTTGAAAAATGACCCATTATAGATTGACCGGATTGCTTGCTAATCCTCAAATGGTCTTATGTCAAGATTTAGTACAAGTTAAAATGAGAAATTTTCCACTTTAACTTGCTACTTTTGCGTTTTTATCCACCGCTTCAGCATACATACGTTCGTATTCATTGG
>NZ_JBQHVU010000027.1:0-19676 GCF_052064335.1 Candidatus Weimeria sp. HCP3S3_B5
TCTGTACTATAGATTTTTTTTGGCGAAAAAATTGTACAGGAAAATGTATGCTTTTTCAATATTTACAAGGGTTACAGCGTTTTAGCTACCCACACAAACTGATGAAGAGCCAATACTTCTGTCTCTTTTCTGATCTTTATGCTAGAATGGGAGAGGGTTACAAAGGAGATAAAATGGAATTTGGAATTTTATACAATAAAAATAATCTTAATATAGGAGATGATATTCAGGCCCTTGCTACCTCTTATTTTCTCCCACAGATCGATTATTTCATCGACAGGGAGCATATGGAAAGCTTTCGCTCCAGGAGCAGGAAGCCGGTTGCTGTCATAATGAATGCCTGGTATATGTGGAATAAATGGAACTGGCCGCCTTCAAAGTATATCTATCCGCTATTTGTTGGCTTTCACTATGCAGACCATCAGCTGGAGGATTTCCATGCTTAGGGAGATCATCCCTGAATGGGAGAGAAGCCTCGATCAGGAGGCACATGAGCTCTCGTCTCTTTTTATCAAGAGCTTTTCAGCAGGTTTATAAAGACTGATACCTTCCGTGGATATGATAAGGACAGGAAGAAGCAGCTGAAGAAATATATCCGTTCCGAGGCCAACTATCACAAGTTCATGATCAATTACTTCCAGATCGATATGACTGTGAGAGCAGCAGTAGAGGCACATCCGGACCTGTCCGTGATCAGGAAGGAGGATCTGGCTCTCCGCACCATATGCGACGAGTATCTGAAGCTTTCCAAGAGGAATTTTTACAGGAAGGAAAAGCTTATGAAAGCCCTTCTGGATTCAGAGGTCTGATTAAAACTCCCGCAACTAGCCCTGTCCAGTAAAAAGCAATGAAAAAAGGCGTGACCTGGGTCACGCCTTTCGATTCTATTAGATTTATGCCGTAAGTGAGGTGAATCTCCTTAATCTGTCGCGGAGGACAGGACCAGCGATAGCGGCTATTATCATCTTGATCAGATCCTCGACTATGAAAGGGATGACTCCGGCAAAAAGAGCTGCCTTGAAGCTCATCTGAGCTGAGAACATAAGCCATGCGGTTCCTAACAGGTAGCAGATCCAGGTAGCAGCCTCCATTGCTATGACACAGATGACTCTCTTTTTGTAGAATCTGTCAACGATGAGTCCGATCACAAGAGCCATAGGGATAAATCCGATCAGATATCCGCCTGTCGGTCCGAAAAGCTTCTGGGGACCGGCGCTGAAGCCCGAGAACACCGGAAGGCCTACAAGACCTAGCAGAAGATAGATGAGATAGGCTATCGTTCCTCTCTTCGTATCAAGTATATACATGGTAAAATATATAGCCAGATTGGTAAGTGATATAGGGACAGGTCCTATAGGGATTGACAGAGGCCCCAGAATACAGATCACTGCTGTCATCAGGGCTGTGGTCGTGATGAAGATGATATTTGCATTGCTTTTTCTTGTACTGCTTGTCGCATTGCTTGTCATTTGATTATACTTCCTTTCTGTTTACTCAGATTGCTTTCTGTTCCTCTTCCTGCCCCTTCCATATGAAGTTCCTGTCCCATCTCTTATCAGCAGGCCTTTCCCAGTCCGGGGTTGTATCTCTTCCGAGCTCTTTGAGCATAGCAAGATCCTGTGCTATGGTAGATCCGGAGGTCGTAAGCATATTGCCGGTGATGCTGGCGCTGGCACCAGAGGAGAAGGTGGATCGGCCGTTGTCTTTCATCATGATTCTTCCTCCTGCAAGTCTGATATCAGCATCAGGATTTATGAACCGGAATATGGCGATCGTGCGAAGGATATCATCCTCTGAAATCCTTTCAAGTTCCTCGAGAGGAGTGCCCTTGATAGGCATAAGGCTGTTGATAGGAATAGAGTGTATGGAAAGCTCTGAAAGAGTAAGGGCCATATCTATCCTGTCATCCCAGTTCTCACCCATACCGATTATACCGCCTGAGCAGACCGCAAGTCCCTCAGCCTGAGCACGGCGGATATTTGCGATCTTGTCATCGAAGGTGTGGCTGGTGCAGATATGTGGGAAGAAACGACGCGAGGTCTCTATATTATTATGGATTCCCGTAACTCCGGCGACGTGAAGCCTGTGGAACTGCTCGGCAGTCATGAACCCGAGAGAGCAGCAGAGCTCTATCTTTAGCTCCCTGTGCATCCTTTCAACGACTGCTATGATCTTTTCGAAGTCAGCAGGAGAAGGACCGTATCCTGAGTCTACTATTCCGAATCGGTCAACTCCCTCTTCCTGATTGCTCTTAGCTCTTTCAAATATGATGTCAGGGTCTAAGAACTCATGCCTGTCGCATCCGGCATGACTTATGGCCGACTGGGCACAGAATCTGCAATTCTCTCCACAGTTCCCCTCTCTGCCACTGATGATAGTACACAGATCGACCTTATCTCCGCAAAGGGCAGATCGGATCATATCTGCTCCCTCTCTAAGCTCGTCCAGATCAGCGCTTAAAAGAAAGGAAAGATCATCTCCTCTGTTAAGCCTTTTTCCGGCTATGATCTGTTCAGCTAATTTCTTAATATCCATATATTTACCTCAAGATGAATTAAACCAACTGAATCAGGATTATAGCCCTTATTGTCACCCTTGTCAACCTCACTATGTGACAAATGTGCAAACTCTGCCCTCTTATTATGAAATACAAAGAGACAGTATGAGCGAGAGGATTTTTTTCCCTTGTCTTTTGTCCTTTACAGGGAGTTCTCCCTTATTCCTGAGAGAGTCAGTAAGATCAGAAAGCTCCTTAAGCCTTGAAGCGGAATCCAGATATCTGATATATGATAAAATCTGGATTTTCATGGACTCTGAGCATGACAGCTCCCCTGACAGCTGTTCGGACAGCAGGTCTATTGGGTCATTATTTGTATTATTATCTCTGCAAAGAGATAATAGAAAGCTGCTCACCGGCTCGGATGCTTTTAAAATGAGATTTCTGGCATTATTATAATTGAATTCGCCTGAGTCAGTGACTGTTTTTATGAATATGATCCGTTCAGGACTTACCTGGCTCTTTAGGACAGCGAAAATGGATGATGCCTCCATATCAAAAAGGACAGGGACTGTAAAATCCCTGTCAAAGGTAGACCGTAGGATCTGATAGGACCCGCATGGCCGATCTGAGGTGATTAGAGCGCAGTGAGGGAAGAAATCAGAGGCTATATCAGGATAGTAGGCCTCTCCTGTGCTTTTTTCAAGTATCTGTCCGGCAAAAAATGTATCTCCTGTAAAGGAGGCAGCGGCTGCAGAGCCGTAATTTACATAAAGGCTGTCCTTGCCATATTTCCCGAGGCAATATCCGGCAGCGGCTGCAGCCCTGTCCCGTCCGCTTCCGGTCAGAATAAGCCGGAAATCAGAGGAGGAGAATATATTATCATCCTCACGGGAAAGTCCAAGATGACGTATAAGTCCCAAAGCCTCAGGATAAAGCGCGCAAAAGATAGTTATCATGGTATTCAGATCAGGTCCCCCTGGCTCTGCATGGTCCCTAGCATATCATTAAGCCGGTCCTTATCAAGAAAATTACCTGCAAATGGTCTCATCGCAAGAGCCATGAGCTTCATCGGATTGTCATCGGCTGCTATCCGGTTAGATGAAAGCTTGCCGCATCTCTTGCAGCGATGGACAATAGCCCACTCTCCGTCGCTTCTTACCCATACGCCTATAGGCTCCATTATGCCGCCACAGCTTGATGCCCTGTCGCCCGGAGTCTCATCTACATGAAGAGAGCATAGGCAGTTGGGACAGTGATTGCGGTGGTTGCTTCCGGCTCCGTTGGAAACTATAGGCCAGCCACAGTTTCTGCATGTAAAGGAGTCAGAGCAGGGGTTCTTTTTGTAATAATTCTTATCGTATTTTCTTCGTTTATTCTCTCTATTCATTTATGATCCCTGTAATATCCATCCATATCTCCCTGACCGCCCATCAGATCAGTAAGCTCTGATATCCGTTCGATCGGGAAAGGCGGAGAAGCGATAGGCCTTGCAGCAACAGACATAAGTGTTACCGGATTGTCAGAATCTTCTACTGGCTCGGTTTTTAAGGCTCCGCAGAAGGCACAGCGACAGATGATTTCGGGGCGTCCCTTGTCCTTTATCCAGACTGATACCGCCTCAAAGATCCCTCCGCATTCGTCGCCATTGTCGTCGGTCTCGTGCAGGGAGGACAGGCATTCAGGACAGTGGTCAAGGGATTCATCATAGAGATTACCGCAGTTAGAGCATTCGATCATATGTTTACCTGTTATTTATTCCTTCCCATTTCTGGTCCTTGTCAGAAAGTATAAGAGGCAGATCTCCATCAAGAGTATAGCCCATGGCAGAAGGTGTCCCATTATATGACCCCTCGACTCCCGGCCATTTTATACCGATCGCCGGGTCATTCCAGGCTATGCCTCCCTCATCATCAGGATGCCAGAAATCATTTACCTTATAGCAGAACTCTGCTACATCCGAAAGCACAAGAAATCCATGAGCGAATCCCTCAGGTATGAGAAACTGCTTCATATTCTGATCAGAAAGAATGACTCCGTACCATTTGCCATAGGTCGCGGAGCCCTCTCTCATATCGACTGCAACATCGAAAACCTCTCCGCGCACGGCTCTTACCAGCTTGCACTGAGGGAAATTCTTCTGGAAATGAAGTCCTCTTAAGACTCCCTTCTGTGACATCGACTGATTGTCCTGAACGAAGTCGACATCAAGTCCGGCCTCCTTCATCTCCCTTGAGTTCCATGTCTCGACGAAATATCCCCTTTCGTCTCTGTGAATATTTGGTGTGATAACCGCGAGCCCTTCAATACCGCCCGGGTTTTTATCAACTGTGATCTGCATTTTTGTTGTCCTTTGCTGTGTATGGGAGGTGCGAGGTGCGAGCCACTCTCACCTTAATACTTAAACCTTCCCTCCGCTACTGCCCTTAAGTGCTCTCCATACGGGCTTTTTCCGTATTTGTCAGCTGAAGCAAGAAGCGTAGCTGTATCTATCCATCCGTTTACATAGCCTATCTCCTCCGGCGCTGAGATCATGATCCCCTGAAGCGTCTCGACTGTACGCACGAAGCCTGCTGCTTCATGGAGACTTTCCATCGTGCCGGTGTCAAGCCAGGCAAAACCACGGCCAAGAAGCTTTACCATCAGATCGTCTCTTTTCAGATACATATCGTTAAGAGATGTGATCTCAAGCTCGCCGCGGTCAGATGGCCTTACCTGCTCTGCCATTTCCGCTACTCCCTTTGGATAGAAATAAAGCCCTGTCACAGCATAATTGCTTTTCGGTGCTGCAGGCTTTTCCTCGATAGTGACTGCCTTTCCCTGACTGTCGAACTCGACGACACCGAATCTTTCCGGATCATTCACATAGTATCCGAAGACGGTAGCCTTGTCATTTTCACAAGCATTTTTTCTGGCATCGCGCATAAGGGAGCCCAGGCCGTTTCCATAGAATATGTTGTCTCCGAGCACCATCGCGCATGAATCATTTCCGATGAAATCCTTACCTATGATAAAGGCCTGGGCCAGCCCGTCAGGAGATGGCTGGATCCTGTATGACAGCGATAGCCCGAACTGTTCTCCGTTTCCCAGCAGCTCCATAAATCTCGGAGAATCTGTAGGAGTAGATATGATGAGAATATCCCTGATGCCTGCAAGCATTAGTGTAGACAGCGGATAGTAGATCATCGGCTTGTCATAGACAGGAAGAAGCTGCTTACTTGTTACCATTGTAAGAGGGTAGAGTCTTGTTCCGGATCCGCCCGCGAGGATAATGCCCTTCATAGTGTTCTCCTGTTTCCATACATCTTCTCATAATAGTCCATATAATCCCCTGATATGATATCCTCCCACCAGCTCTTATGGTCAAGATACCACTGGATAGTTTTTTTGATACCATCTGCAAATGCTGTCTCAGGCAGCCATCCCAGGTCATCATGGATCTTTGTCGGATCGATCGCATAGCGCTGATCGTGTCCCTTTCTGTCCTCGACATGCTCTATAAGGGAATAAGGCTTGCCCAGATAGTCGCAGATAAGCTTTACAATATCGATATTGGCCATTTCGTTGTGACCTCCGATATTATATATCTCTCCATCAGAGGCCTTTCTTATGATCAGATCTATAGCCTTGCAGTGATCCTCGACATAGAGCCAGTCACGGACATTTCTGCCTTCTCCGTAGACAGGCAGAGGTTTGTCGGAAAGAGCGTTTGCAATCATGAGAGGAATAAGCTTCTCCGGGAACTGGTATGGGCCGTAGTTATTCGAGCAGCGGCTTAAGGTGACCGGAAGAGAGTAGGTCCTGTGATAGGCCATGACCAGAAGATCCGCAGAGGCCTTAGAGGTCGAATATGGACTTGATGTATGGATCGGTGTATCTTCATGGAAAAAAAGATCAGGGCGGTCAAGAGGCAGATCACCATAGACCTCGTCAGTGCTTACCTGATGATATCTCTTTATTCCGAACTTCCTGCAGGCGTCCATAAGGACCGATGTACCTATGATATTAGTCTCGAGAAAGATAGTAGGATTCTCGATGGATCTGTCCACATGACTTTCAGCGGCAAAGTTTACTACTATATCCGGCTTTTCCTGTAAAAAGATCTGATAGATTGCTTCCCTGTCTCTTATATCTGTCCTGAAAAATCTGAAATGATCGTTTTTCATTACAGGCTCAAGTGTAGAAAGATTCCCGGCATATGTAAGCGAATCTACGCAAAGGATAGTATCCTCCGGATGATTTTTAAGCTCATAAAAGATAAAATTGCTTCCGATAAATCCGGCTCCGCCAGTAACAAGTATTTTCATTTGTTTACCTCGTTCGATTTTTTTATATTGTAATACTTGTGAGGAATTTTTTCAACTGTTCGGGGGAGGTGTGAGGTGTGAGGTGTGAGGTGCGAGGTGCGAGGTGTGAGGTGTGAGGTGTGAGGTGTGAGGTGTGAGGTGTGAGGTGTGAGGTGTGAGGTGCGAGGTGCGAGGTGTGAGGTGTGAGGCGTGAGGTGTGAGGTGTGAGGTGCGAGGTTTGAGGGGTTAGGAGGGAGGAGTGAGGTCTGATGTCTGAGGTGACAGTAAATAAAAAAGCCCCGCATAAGCGGGGACGTGAAATATAGGGATTAGGTGTAAGCTCTCACAGATACTTCTTCAGCGCATCTACCTTATCAAGTGCTTCCCATGGCAGATTCAGGTCATTTCTTCCGAAGTGGCCGTATGCTGCTGTAGGGCGGTAGATAGGACGACGGAGATCGAGCATCTTGATGATGCCGGCCGGACGCAGGTCGAAGTTCTCGCGGATGATGGAGACAAGCTTCTCCTCAGAGAGCTTTCCTGTGCCGAAGGTATCGATGTTGATAGAGGTAGGCTCAGCTACACCGATCGCATAGGAGAGCTGGATCTCAGCCTTGTCAGCAAGGCCTGCTGCTACGATATTCTTGGCCACATAACGTGCTGCGTATGCTGCTGAACGGTCAACCTTGGTGCAGTCCTTTCCTGAGAAGGCACCGCCGCCGTGACGAGCCATGCCACCGTAGGTGTCTACGATGATCTTGCGGCCAGTGAGACCTGCGTCACCGTGAGGTCCGCCGATCACGAAGCGGCCGGTAGGATTGATGAAAAACTTAGTATTATCGTCTACAAGCTCCTTTGGAAGGATAGGATCGAAGACATATTTCTTTATATCCTCGTGGATCTGCTCCTGGGAAACGGTCTCGTCATGCTGGGTAGAGAGTACAACGGCCTCGAGACGGGTCGGCTTGCCGTTCTCATCATACTCTACAGAAACCTGTGTCTTTCCGTCTGGACGCAGATATGGCAGAGTACCGTCCTTTCTTACATCCGTAAGTCTCTTTGCAAGCTTGTGGGCAAGAGAGATAGGATAAGGCATATACTCATCTGTCTCATTGGTCGCATAGCCGAACATCATACCCTGATCTCCGGCGCCTGTGTCGAGATCATCAGTCAGCTCGCCTTCCTTGGCTTCGAGAGCCTTATCAACTCCCATGGCTATATCAGGTGACTGCTTGTCTAAAGCTACCATTACGGCACATGTATTGCCATCGAAGCCGGTAGCAGCATCGTTGTATCCTATTTCATTGACAGTTTTTCTGACGATAGACGGGATGTCAAGGCTTGCTTTTGTGGTGAGCTCTCCTGTGACGAGAACGAATCCTGTGCAGGCTGCAGTCTCGCAGGCAACACGGCTCATAGGGTCCTGTCTCATGCACTCATCAAGGATGGCGTCGCTTATTGCGTCGCAGACCTTGTCGGGATGTCCCTCAGTAACTGACTCTGAAGTGAATAAACGCTTTTCCATTAATGTGGTTCCTCCTTATTGTTCGAATACTGTTCGCTCAGGATGGGCACCTTTCGGCATATGCCGGGGTTGCCGTGGCTTCACAGGTCCATGTACCTCCACCACTCTGAATAAGAGAATTCGAAAAATTTATTTATGACATAACGATTATAGCAGGATTATCTTGTCTGTCCATACACAAAAGACAGGATATGTAGTTATACCATATCCTTACACAGAAACTTGTAAAAAAAGCCTGGTCTGGTTATAATAGATAAGCTATTCAGAAATTAAGGAGGCATTTTTATGAACAGGAACAAGATGATCACAGCAGTCGCTGTAGCGACGGTGGCCTGCGGCATGTTTGCAGGATGCGCACCGAGGAGCACGGATGCTGTTATCAGGATAGAGAATAATGGTAAAAAGGACAGTCTGGATTATGGCTATGTGAACTTTGTCTGCCGTATGAACCAGGCGAGAGTCGATCAGGCCAACCTTGCAAGTATGGGAATGGGTTACTGGAGCCAGACCGCTCAGACAGGCAGCAATCAGACAAATGAGGATTCAGCCAAGGATTATATATATCAGAACATACAGGGACAGTATCTTGCCAGACAGCATGCCGCTGATCTGGGAGTAAAGGTGACAGCCTCCGATAAGAAGAAGATAAAAAAGGCAGCAGCCGATTTCATGAAGGATAACACAAAAAAGGCCATAGATCAGGTCGGAGCGAAGGAGGAATATATAGAGGACTTCCTTGAGTACGAGACCTATTATGAGAGAGTAAGGGCAAAGGTCGAGTCTTCTGCCGATGATACGGTTTCTGATTCAGAGGCAAAGCAGTCCACCTTTACCTATGCGCTTTTCTCGACCAAGTCTGATTCCAAGTCGGCATCAGGAGATTCCTCCATATCAAAGGAGGACAAGGAGAAGCTTCTTGCCAAGGCAAAGAAGGTCGCTAGTGCTTCTGACTTTGACAAGGAGGCAAAGAAGCTTAAGGCCGAGACATCTACATATTCGTTTACAAGGGCAGAGGATCCGGGCTCTGATCAGGCTATGGACGAGAAGGTGATAACAGAGGCGAAGAAGCTTGCAGATGGTCAGGTATCAGGCGTCATCGAGGTAAAGGACAAGGGATACTATGTGATCAGGATGGACAAGACCTATGATGAGGCTGCTACAAAGACAAAGAGGAAGTCTCTTGCAGAGCAGAAGAGGGAGGAGGCCTTCAGCAAGCAGATGACATCATGGAAGAAAAAGGTGAAGTTCACACTAAACAAAAAGCTCTGGAAGCAGATAAAGTTCACTGACCTATTTACAACAAAGCAGACAAAGAATTCTGATACAGGAAAGTAAAAAGATATGAGATTTGCAGCGCACTATCTGGCAGATTATAAGAAGGAGTCATTACTGGCTCCTTTATTTAAAATGCTTGAAGCAATATTCGAGCTATTCGTACCACTAGTGATGGCCCGTATAATTGATGTGGGTATAGCAAATAATGACAGGGTCTATATAATCCGCCAGGGAGGGATGCTTATCATTCTGGCTGCAGTAGGACTTGCTGTTGCCGTAACAGCCCAGTACTTCTCGGCCAAGGCTGCTATAAATGCTGCGGGAAAGATGAGAAGCGATCTCTTCTTTCATATAATGAAGTTTTCAAGAGGGACGCTCGGAGAAAAGGGAACAGCATCTCTTGTCACAAGGATCACAAATGATGTGAACCAGGTACAGAACGGGATGAATATGTTCCTCAGGCTTTTCCTCAGATCGCCTTTTATAGTATTCGGGGCAATGATAATGGCCTTTACGGTAGATGTAAAGGCTGCGCTTGTCTTTGCAGTCCTTATTCCGCTTCTCGGACTATTCGTCTATCTGGTCATGCATTCGACGCTTCCCCGCTTCAAGAGGATCCAGGAAGGCCTTGAGAAGATTCTGCTTACTGTCAATGAAAATCTTGAGGGAGTAAGGGTCATAAGAGCCTTTCGTGTAGAGGAGGCTCAGAACAGGAGGTTCAAGGAGGAGACAGGATCTCTTTACAGACAGCAGATAGGAGCCGGGCGTATATCGGCACTCCTTAATCCTGTGACATACGCTCTTATCAATCTGGGAATAGCGACCCTTCTTCTCGTAAGTGGAGTCAGGGTATCCGCTGGAAGCCTTACTCAGGGAGAGAGCGTGGCTCTGGTAAACTATATGTCACAGATCCTTGTCGAGCTGATTAAGCTTGCCAATCTGATAATCCTTCTTACGAGAGCAGTATCCTCTGCCGACAGGCTTTCTGATATACTAAGTACAGATCCGGATGAAAGGATCCACGAAAAGGAGGAGACGCCATCAGACACAGCGGATGCGATCGAGATATCTGACCTCTCCTTTACCTATCCGAGGAACAGGGATAAGGCTCTTTCTGATATTACACTTAGTGTAGGAAAGGGACAGACTCTTGGAATAATAGGAGGCACAGGCTCAGGAAAGAGCACGCTTGTCAGGCTTTTACGCCATGCCTATGATCCTGTATCAGGAAGTATACTTCTAAATGGAAGGGATATCAGGTCGATCCCGGATCAGGACATAGTAGGTATGATAGGACATGTGCCTCAGAAGGCCCAGCTTTTCTACGGCAGTATCCGTTACAATCTAGAGCTTGCAAAGCCTGATGCAACTGAAAAGGAGATGTGGGATGCTCTTGAGGCAGCATGTGCAAGGGAGATAGTAGAAAAGAAGGAAAATGGACTTGATGAGATAGTACAGCGGGGAGGGACCAATTTCTCCGGAGGACAGAAACAGAGGCTTACTATAGCAAGAGCGCTGATAAAAAGACCGGAGATCCTTATCTTAGACGACAGTGCCTCTGCTCTTGATATGCTTACAGAGAGAAAGCTCAGAGACAATATAAAGGCCCTTCCATGGCATCCGACAACCGTGATCATCTCTCAGAGGGCATCATCTGTAATGGATGCGGATCAGATCCTTGTCCTTGACGGAGGAGAATGCAAGGGACTCGGAAGGTCAGAGGAGCTTCTTCATACCTGCCCTATATACAGAGAAATATACAGCACCCAGTTCGAGCTGAAGGAGGAAGCATGAAGAATAAAAGTACAATGAAGCGCATTCTTTCCCTGATGAAGCCCTATAGCGGATGGGTCATACTTTCGCTTATCCTCGCACTGGGCACGGTGATATCTACCCTTATGATACCGGTGCTTGAGGGAAAGGCAATAGACTGCATCATAGGAAAGGGCAGGGTGGATTTTACAGGATTATACCTTGTACTGAGAAATATAGTATTTGTTGCAGCAATCACCTTCCTTTGTCAGTGGGCAATGAACCGGATCAATAACAGGATCACCTATTCAGTTGCCAGGGAGCTCAGGCAGAAGGCCTTTGAAAGGCTCTTAAGGGTACCGGTCTCTGTAATAGATTCTGAAAGCCATGGAGATATAGCCAGCAGGATAATAACCGATGCGGACTCATTTACGGACGGACTCCTTTTAGGCTTTACCCAGCTCTTTACAGGAGTGATGACCATAGCCGGAACTATCATATTTATGATAAGGATACGATTTACCATAGCTCTTGTCGTAATTGCAGCTACACCCGTTTCTATCCTTATAGCGAGATTTATTGCAAGGCGAAGCTATAATATGTTCCGCAGGCAGTCAAAGGACAGAGGAGATCTGACCGAATATCTGGATGAGAGGATTTCGCAGGCAGATCTTATCTCCCAGCTTGGCGCCCGGGAGCGCTCAAAGGAAGAGTTTACGGAAAAAAACGACAGACTGACTGATTCGGCAGTAAAGGCTACCTTTTACTCCTCGCTTACCAACCCTTCGACAAGATTCGTAAATGCGGTCATTTATGCTGCAGTAGGAGTAGTAGGCGCTCTTCTTTCTGTTGCAGGAAGCATTTCGGTAGGAGAGCTTACAAGCTTCCTTGGATATGCCAGAGAGTATGCAAGGCCATTCAATGAGATAACAGGCGTGATTACAGAGATGCAGAATGCCTTTGCCTGCGCCGCAAGGATATTTGAAATAATAGATGAGAAGCAGGTCATAGATAATGACGGCAGGTTTGACGGAGAGGTGAAAGGAAAGGTGACTATGGAAAATGTCTCCTTCTCCTATGTGCCTGAAAAGCCTCTTATAGAGGAACTGTCACTTAGCGTAGAGCCTGGTGAAAAGGTTGCTATAGTAGGGCCTACAGGAGCAGGAAAGACCACGCTTATAAACCTTCTTATGCGTTTCTATGATGTGGACAGTGGCGCAGTAAAGGTTGATGATAGGGATATAAGAACAGTAAGCCGGAGTGCCCTGAGAGAGAGATTCGGTATGGTGCTTCAGGAGACCTTTCTGTTTGCAGGAAGCATAAGAGATAATCTGTCTCTTGGCAAGCCGGATGCCACGGACGAGCAGATAGTAGAGGCCGCAAAGGCTGCAAATGCCAATGAGTTCATAAGAAGGCTGCCGGATGGATATGATACAGTCCTTACTCCTGAGGGAGGGACTCTTTCCCAGGGACAGAAGCAGCTTTTATGCATAGCCCGCCTGATGCTGGCCCTGCCTCCCATGCTTATCCTTGATGAGGCCACCTCATCTATTGATACAATGACAGAGATGAGGATACAGGATGCCTTTGCCAGGATGATGAAGGGCCGTACAACGTTTGTAGTAGCACACAGACTGCAGACTATAAGGGATGCCGATCTGATCCTGTATATGGAGAACGGTCATGTACTGGAGCAGGGCTCGCATAAGGAGCTGCTTCAGAAAAACGGTCATTATGCGAAACTATACAGGAGCCAGTACAGCAGCTGATGCTTATGGCACTTGACAAAAATGTATTACCGTATAAAATGTTAAAGGTAGTTTTTTGGAAAAATTAGGAGATCAGGAAGAATAAATGGCACAATACGTCATGAAGGGCGGAAATCCGCTCCACGGATCTGTAGATATATCAGGCGCAAAGAATGCTGCACTGGCCATCATTGCTGCTGCTATTATGGCAGATGAACCGGTGACAGTGAACAATCTGCCGGATGTTAATGATGTCCGGGTCATGCTTGAGGCAATAAGGGAGATAGGAGCAGGAGTCGACAGGAAGGACAAGCATACTGTAGTGATAGAGGGCAGCACGATCAATGCCCTGATTGTCGACTATGAGTATATCAAGAAGATAAGAGCATCATACTATCTTCTGGGATCTCTTCTAGGCAAGTATAAAAGGGCTGAGGTTGCCATGCCGGGAGGCTGTGCTATCGGCGCAAGACCTATGGATCTCCATGAGAAGGGCTTTCGTGCCCTTGGAGCTGAGGTGGATGAGGGCTATGGCCTTATCTCAGCCAGGGCAAAGGAGCTTTGCGGAGCCCATATCTATCTGGACAAGGTTTCTGTCGGCGCAACTATAAATATCATGATGGCAGCAGTCCTTGCTGAGGGAAAGACTACGATAGAAAATGCAGCCAAGGAGCCGCATGTGGTCGATGTAGCTAATTTCCTTAACAGCATGGGAGCCAATGTGAAGGGCGCCGGGACTGATATGATCAGGATTACAGGTGTGAAGAGCCTTCATGGCACCGAATACTCTGTTATTCCCGATCAGATCGAGGCAGGCACCTTTATGTATGCGGCTGCCGCTACCCACGGTGAGGTGACAGTGAGGAACGTGATCCCCAAGCATCTTGAGGCTACGACAGCCAAGCTTCTTGAGGCAGGCTGCAGGATAGCAGAGGGAGATGATGCTGTGACTGTTTCTGCAAGGGATATCACCCTTCTTCCTACTCAGGTCACCACACTTCCATATCCTGGATTTCCTACCGATATGCAGCCTCAGATGACTGCTGTATTAGGCCTCGCAGATGGAGTGAGCACGGTTACAGAGAGCATCTTTGACAACAGGTTCAAGTACGTTGCAGAGCTTAGCCGTATGGGAGCCTCTATCCGTGTCGAGAGCAATATAGCCATTATTACAGGAGTGGATCATTATACCGGAGCCCATGTATCGGCACCTGATCTGAGAGCAGGTGCAGCTCTTGTGATAGCAGGACTTGCAGCAGACGGGATCACCACTATAGATGATATTCATTTCGTGGAGAGGGGCTATGAGGATTTCACTGAAAAGCTCCGCGGCATAGGTGCAGAGATCGAGCGTGTTGACAACGAAAGAGATCTGCGGAAATTCATGTTTCAGGTGTCATAATGAGGATAGGATATCTCGACTGGAAATGTTTTAACGGAGCAGATACCAAGAGGGAAATGGAAAAGCAGGGCCATTGCGTCCTGCCTTTTTTTCGTGAGGGATATAATGAGCCGGTTTCAGACGAATTTGTGGAATATTTTCTGTCATTCGTGAAGGAAAAGGGAGTGGATCTGATCTTTTCATACAACTTTTTCCCTCCACTGGCAGAGGGAGCCCATCAGGCAGGGATACCATATATATCTGTGGTCTATGACAACCCCTATGTCTATCTCTACTCATATACAGTCATGTACGATACCAACCGGATCTATCTGTTTGATTCGGACTGGGTGAGGGAGATGAACGCCGGTGGACTGTCAAATATTTTCTATACTGTGCTTCCGGGTGATCTGAAGGAAAATACGCCGGATGTAGGAAAATACGCCTGTGATATATCCTTCATAGGTGCCCTCTATAACGAGGAGCATGATTTTTATTCGAGGATGGAGCCCGGGCTTTCTCCTTATATGAAGGGCTATCTGAATGGACTTATGAGCTCGCAGCATCTGATATATGGAGAGGATCTGATAAAGGATGCACTGACTCCGGATGTGCTGGGGGAGCTTTATAAGGCCCTGCCGCTTGAAAAGGAAAGAACCTGTGCCGAGCCGGATTACTACAGATTCTTGAAATATGTGATAGACAGGAGGCTTACAAGTATTGAAAGGATCAAGTATCTGGCCCTGCTTGGGGAGAAATTCGGCAGGGAAAACAGCATAGATCTCTATACCCTTGATCCGGATTACAGTATAGCTGGTATAAGAAACAGAGGAATAGCAGAGTATGAAACAGTAATGCCCCGTGTCTTTGCAGAAAGCCGTATAAATCTAAACGTCACCCTGAGGAGCATAAGCTCAGGTATTCCGCAGAGGTGCATTGATATAATGTCAAACGGAGGATTCCTTCTGTCCAACTATCAGAGTGATTTCTTCCTTGATACTCTGACTGAGGATGGGTCGGCTGCCTTTGTACAGGGAGAGGATATCGAATGCTATTCAGAGGAGGGAGAGCTCGTTGAAAAGACGGCATATTATCTTTCTCATGAGGAAGAGAGAAAGCGGATCGCACTTAACGGATATCAGAAGGTAAAGAAGTACTATTCCCTTGAGAAGTTTCTTAAGAGGATACTCTGAAGGAGATGGAGCAGAAATGAAGGTACTTTTCTATAGATACAAAAGCATACTAGAGCCTGATATCATGCGTACTTTCTATGAGTTCGGGCTTAGCGTCATAAGATATGAGAGAGAGATAGATGTAAAGGATGACAGTCCGTCTGCTGCCGTGAAGCTTTTTTCGAGATTTCTTATGGATCATCCGGTGGATTTCATTTTCTCGGTGAATTTCTTCCCGCATGTCTCGGAGGTGGCACAGATATTTCATCTGAGATATGTTTCATGGATAGTGGATTCTCCGGTGCTTGAGCTTTATACAAGGATGATAAAGAACAGCGTGAACCGTGTCTTCATTTTTGACAGGGCGCTCTATAACGAGATTCATCCTTTAAACCCTGACTGTGTCTTTCATCTCCATCTGGCAGGATCTGTAAATGGAAGAAAAACAGTCCTGTCGCGCAAGCAGCCTGACCTGGAGAGGTTTTACCATCCCGTATCCTTTGTCGGAAGCCTTTATTCGGAAAAGGATCCGATGACACAGATAAAGGGACTTTCTCCTTACATAGAGGGTTATCTTGAAGGGATAATGAATGTTCAGGAGAGGGTATACGGATATTATTTCATAGATGATCTTCTGACAGATGAGGTGGTAGAGGCGATGAAAAAGTCGCTGCCGCTTTATCATATACCGGAGGAAAGCTTCCTTACTGAGAAAAAGCTTATGTCGCTTTTTTACATTGGAAATCACATAACAGCAATGGAAAGACAGGATACCTTCCAGGCGCTTTCCGAGAAGCAGGACACCTATATCTATACAGGAAGTGATACATCAGGACTGCCCGCTATCCACAACATGGGGCTGGCCAACACTCTGCTTGAGATGCCGCATATCTTTCACGGGTCAAAGATAAATATAAACACGACCTCAAAGGCTATAAGGACAGGACTGCCGCTTAGGATCTTTGACATACTAAGCTGCGGGGGCTTTTGCCTGTCAAATTATCAGGATGAGATCGAGGAGCTTTTCGTCCCTGGCGAGGAGATAGTCACATATTCATCTATCGAGGAGCTTACAGAGCTGTGTGCCTATTATCTGGATCATGAAAAGGAAAGACAGGAGATAGCGGAAGCAGGCTTTCTTCGCCTGTCTCGTGATTATACCTATGAGATCACCATGCAGAAGCTCTTATTTAAGGCATTTAGTAAATGAAAAAGATACTGTGTTACCGCTGGAAGGCCTATAATTATCCTGACGTGATAGAGGCCTTCCGCGCAAACGGCTATGAGGTCAGGCAGATCAGCCAGAAGCTATTAAGCTATGAGGTAAATGATGCCTTTGCTGAAAAGCTCAGGGTGCTTATAAGAAGCGGAGAATATGAATTTGTCTTCTCAATCAATTTTTTCCCTGTTATATCAGATCTGTGCGAGGAGGAGGGGATACTCTATGTCTCATACAGCTGCGACGCCCCTCTTATATCTATGTATCATCAGTCAGTATTCAATTCCGTAAACAGGATCTTCCTGTTCGATGTGGATTCTGTCGGCAGGTTTCGTGCCTTTGGAGCAGAAAATATAGAATATCTCCCTCTCGGTGTTGATACGAAAAGACTGTCTCGTCAGCTTTCATATCCGTCCCCATTTGATGACTCTCTTACTGAGCTTCTGTCGGATTCGATAAGCTTCGTAGGAAGCCTCTATGAGAAAAATTCTTATGACAGGATAAGAAAAGACCTGCCGCCTTATCTGCAGGGCTTCTTTGACTGTGCGATCACTGTCCAGGCCATGAGATTCGGCTCCGAGAACCTGCTTGATGATCTTATCACCGATCAGACTGCAGAAAAGATCACAGATATACTGCCTTTTGAAAAGTCTGACCGTTCATTCGCTACTCTTCCCTTTGTATTCGAGACCACATCTCTTGGCTTCAAGGCGGCTTCAGTCCAGAGAAAAACAGAGCTAAAGCAGCTTTCGATAGGACAGAGCGTGCTTATTTATACAGAAAGCGATACTTCGGATATGATCTCAGTGACAAATATGGGCGGGGTGGACTACAGGGTCATAATGCCATGGGTATTTAAGGAATCAGCTGTCAATACGAATTTTACTATTCCGAATATAAGGACCGGAATACCGCTTCGGGTCTGGGATGTGCTTGGAGCCGGAGGCTTTCTGCTTACCAATCATCAGAAGGAGATGGATTATTATTTCAGGGATGGAGAAAATATTGCCTGGTTTGACAGCGAGGAGGAGCTTATAGATAAGGCCTCATACTATCTGTCCCATGAGAAGGAGCGTAAGTCCATAGCCAAAAAGGGGCTGCTTGCTGTAAAAAATGGCCATAGCTTTAAAGACAGGATAGCTCTCCTGCTTAGCAGATTATAGGACCATATCTATAAGCATGCCTGAATAGGGACTCAGTGCGTAGACAGCTGGGAAGTTTTTTCCAGCGAAGGGATTCTTGTATTCTATAGTGAGCTTTTTGACATAACGCATGGGATCTGTCGAGGATCTCTCGGCTTCACGGTGGAGGGCGGACTTGAACAGGTTGATGCTGTGACAGGCACTCTTCCTGCCGGGGCCTGATACAGCCTGCCAGAGGATATCCCTGTCGACAGAAAGCATTCCGAATTCACCCTTCGAGATCCCTATGGCGGACAGATCGTCCTCAAGAGAAGAGCCGATCTTTCCGACCTCCTTACTGAGGTCCGTATCACTTCCCTCACCCTTATATTTCTGACCAATGACAAGCAGGCTGTTATATGAATCGACCAGATCGTTAACAGAGTCGGAGATCATATCGGTATCTGCCATAAAGCCGATCTCAGCAGGATCATCCTTAGCTGTAGGAGCGTGAAGAGTCAGGGCGAAGTTCTGATTGATAGTAAATGTATTGGACAGGGAGTGATGCTTTTCACCATTCAGATAGAAGGTCGAGTTGGAGGCCGGCCTTGAGATGCGGCCTATACCCAGCTTATTAAGCTCATTCCAGCTGGAGCCTGAGCTGATATTGAAAAGATACTTCTCATTAGCTGAAAGGCCGGTCTGCTTTGATGAGACGATAAGCTGGGCCATACGTCCGAAATCCTTTATTTCGGCATTGAGCCCGGTCTCCGAGGAATTTATAAGACGCATGATCTTCTTTTGTATGTCAAGGTTTTTGTCGCCGTCCTTTACATTGTATTGGAACTCATATGAGCCGTTTGTCGTATCGAGGTCAAAGCTGTAGCTTCCAGGCTCTATATCAGAGCTGTCTTTTATAAGAGGGGCGCCCTCATTGACCTGAGGAGAGGCAAGTTCTGCTACATCGACCTTTATGGTCCGGGTGGTGTCCGTCATCTGATCCTCATCCCCTATATATTCGACCTCTACGGCCTCAGGGTTTGAGGAATAGGCCTTCTTGCGGCCCAGCACAGATTCGATCCCCTCGTCGGCGCCACCCATGGAAAGCACGATATTTTCCATATCATGAGCCTTCGCCTTGATGTCGATAGCAAATTCAGCGATCTGAGGAGTATAATCTATCTTTACGACCGGAGCGTTCTTATTGGAACGGACCATGCGGTTGTAGACGTCCTTAAGCTCACTCTTTTTATGTGTGTCATATCTGCCTGAGGAGGATGCATTGCTGCCTGCATAGGCGGACATAAGATATCCTAGTACGACAGGACTGTTTATAATGGCCATATGCATTTCCTCCTTTCGTGGCAGGGATTAGTATATACGGAATTATTATATCATATTAAGATGGGGAATGGAAGTGGGAAGAGGTGAGAGGTGCGAGGTGTGAGGTACGAGGGCTACTGTTCACACCCCATTTTATCCCCCAGATTTCAGATCATCATAACCATATTTTTATCAGGTTATGCTGACCATATAATATGGGAATGGAAGTGGGAAGAGGTGAGAGGTGCGAGGTGTGAGGTACGAGGGCTACTGTTCACATCCCATTTTATCCCCCGGATTTCAGATCATCATAACCATATTTTTATCAGGTTCTGCTGACCATATAATATGGGAATGGAAGTGGGAAGAGGTGAGAG
>NZ_JBQHVU010000028.1:0-17537 GCF_052064335.1 Candidatus Weimeria sp. HCP3S3_B5
AAACAGAGTCATGCCAGGAATAGACATAACCCTGTTTTTCTGATATTTCTCAAGTTTGGATAAGCTCAGTCTGAGCCGATTTTGTTAATATGATTTACTGTGAATGGTAACAATCCGGGATTGTAATGGCTATATGCGTGATCGGACTTGCAGTATATCTGCTGGGTGCCGTAGGAGCTGTAGTGGCGATCATCGTGATCATAGCCTTGTGTGCAGGTGGTAAACATCACGCAGGATAAATATATGGGTGCTGGCTGAATGCCGGCATCTTTTTTTATGCGATATATTCTGTTAAAATAGGCATAGTAAATGAAAACACAGGAGACAACAAATGGCTCGTAAGATACTTGTAGTGATTGATATGCAGAATGATTTCATGGATGGAGCACTTGAGAAGATGAGATTGTGTCAGATTCAGGGGATATAAGGAGAGCATATGGATATATCAGCATTGAAAGAAATATTCAGCGTTGGGGAAACGATTGCTGTCGAATTCAAACGCTGTGGGAATAGAATTGAGAGCGATACATACGAGACAGTCTGCTCTTTTCTGAATCGTTTTGGCGGTGATATTTTCCTGGGTGTTCTCGATGATGGGACGGTAGAGGGAGTTAATGCAAAGGTTGCCCCAGAACTGGTAAAGAATTTTATCAAATGTATCAGCAACCAGCAGCTTTTTACTCCGACCATATATCTTGTTCCTGAAATTCTGGAGTATGATGGCAGGACGATCATACATGTACATGTGCCGATGAGTGCAGAGGTGCATTCGTATAAGAAGGTGATATACGACAGGGTTGATGATGCAGATGTACGTGTGACATCAACCGACCAGATTGCACAGATGTATATTCGGAAGCAGGATATTTTTACAGAGAGACGGATCTATCCGTATGTAGAAAAAGAGGACCTGAGACTGGATATGCTGTCAAGGCTTCGTGTTATGGCAAGAAATAATACGATGACAGGGACTCATCCGTGGACTGATCTTACTGATGATGAACTCCTGCGGAGTGCCAATCTATATGGGACTGACAGGATGACAGGGCAGAAAGGGTTCAATATGGCTGCTGTTCTGCTGCTGGGTAAGGACGATGTGATCATGGATATCCTGCCGGCTTATGTCACTGATGCAATCCTAAGAGTCAGAGATGTGGACAGATACGATGACAGAGAGATAATAAAGACCAATCTCATTGACAGCTATGAAAGGCTTATGGAATTTGGCAGGAAGCATCTTCCGGATAAGTTTTTCCTTGAGAATGATCAGAGGAAAAGTCTGAGGGAGATCATCACAAGGGAGATGATAGCCAATGTCCTGATCCACAGGGAATTTACCAGCTCATACCCAATTAGAGGGAACATAGCAAAGAAAGGAAAAGCATATCCCGGACGCATCGCCTGATGGCAATAAAAATAGCGGGAAATTCTTCCCGCCTGCGGTGGAGTAAATGATACAGGTTCAAAGTGACATCCAAAGTGACATTCAGGATGTCACTTTGAGTGTCACTTATGGACTTGAGAATTATGCGTTTCTGTTGTATTATAAGGGAAAACGAAGGAGACAGTACAGAGATGGAAGAAGATGAACAGAGAAAAGAGCAGGAGCATCAGGAAGATCTGCAGAGGATCAGAGGATTCCGGCTGATTGATGATGACTTTATGAATGCCTGTTTTGATGATAATATCGAAGGGACAGAACTGCTGCTTAGTATTATTCTGAACCGGAATGTTTCTGTTAAAGAAGTAAGGACACAGAGAAATCTCAAGAATCTTGTTGGAAGAGATACGTATCTTGATATACTTGCAGATGAAGATGATGGTTCTGAGCTTAATGTCGAGATACAGAGGGCAGATAAAGGTGCGACCCCAAGGAGAGCCAGGTTTCATTCAAGCATTCTGGATGCACATAGTCTGAAGCCTAATGAGGATTTCAGCAAACTGCCTGAGACGTATGTAATATTTATTACAGAGAATGATGTGATTGGTGCAGGTGAACCGATATATACTGTGGAGCGTCAGATAACAAACCTTAATAATAGAAACTTTGGTGATGGAGAACACATCATATACGTGAATGGTGCCGACAGGAACAGCAATACTGAATTAGGGAAACTGATGCATGATTTCTTCTGTACGGATCCTGATGACATGAATTATAAGGTTCTTGCGGATAAGGTGCGATATTTCAAGGAAGATGAGAAAGGAGTGGCTACTATGTGTAAGGTAATGGAAGATATGCGAGAAGATGCAGCTAAAAGAGCAAAGAAAGAACAGCAGGCAGACAGTGTGAAGCGCTGGTTTGCTCAGGGAAGAACAGTAGCAGAGATAGCAGATGGGGAAGGAATGTCGATTTCAGATGTTAATCTCATCTTAAATCCTGATTCTGCTCAGTAATTAAAGAAGAGACTGAGTTTATAGCGTTGACTTACATATGGTGGGTCAGCGCTATTTTTATTTTACATGAAATACTATAAAAATATTACTTTGTTCATCAAATGAGGACTAAATGAGGACTGAATGAGCACTAATTGTTCATTGAGACCTGGAATGAGGTGTGCTATCATTATAATCGTCAGAGATGAGCGGAATAGAGAACGGATAGATGAATACGGTTTTGAACCGTATATCAACTGAGAGGGGTAAAATTGCATACAGATTACCACTCATTGCATACAAACTACCACGGATTGTCAGTTGATTGACAAGGTAATACCCAAGCCAACAATGATACTCCCCAAGGTGCTACCCAAGCTCCCCAAGATACTACCCAAGGTGATGTGGAACTATCAGCTATTGAAATAGGCATCATTGATCAGATGAGAATCAATCCATCAGTTTCTCAGAGTAAGATTGCCGAAAATCTGGACTGTAAAGTCGATCAGATCAAATATTACGTAAAGAGACTTAAGGATAAAGGTATTTTAAGCAGGGAAGGTTCACAACAGAAAGGTCACTGGGTTGTGAATTCTGATATAGAAGATCAATAATGCCGAACCACCTGAGAGTGTCTGTAGTTCATTATGCTAAACAGCACCTTCACCGAAAAAATAGCCACTAAGATCGTGCGGATCTGAGAACTAGAAAGAGAAGCTCCCCTCGCAGAGAGGGGAGTTTTTTGCGTTCGGCGGTAGAAATGTTTATTTTCGTCTGGTATAACAAGTTTTGCGGTTAAGAAGAAATGTTAATGTCACGCTTCAACTTCGACTTTTTCAAAATCAGATGCGCCATGCTTGCAGATCGGGCATACGAAATCAGGCGGCAGTTCCTCACCGTCATAGATATAGCCACAGATACGGCATCTCCAGACTGTCTTTGTCTTCTTGCCGGCCGTCGGTGCCTGCTGCTTTGGCTTGATATGCTCCTGATAAAAAGTATAGGTCGCTGACGGCGTATCCGGATCGAGTACATCCATATCAGTCACTTTTGCGATAAACAGAGTGTGAGTACCAATATCAAGCGTGGTCTCTACTTCACCCGAAATGAATGCGTTCGTTCCCTTCGTCACATACAAAAGCCCGTTCGCGCTCTTCTCATAGCAGCCTTCGAATCCCGCGAACTTATCCACATCTCTGCCAGACTGGAAGCCGAACCTCCTGAATGTGTCAAACTCCGCCTTTTCGGAGAGGATAGAAACGTTAAACTTCCTGTCCTTCATGATCAGATCATGCGTGTAGTTTGCTTTGTTTACTGCGATTGAGATCTGATTCGGATCAGTCGTAACCTGAATCGCGGTGTTGATGATACATCCGTTATCATCAGCATGGGCGCCGTCCCCCTTCGCAGTCAGGACAAACAGTCCGTAGCTTAATTTGTACATAGCTTTTCCGTCCATAATAATTCCCTTTCCCGGTGATACACCGTATAAACCTCCAGCTCAGCAGTCCGGAATTCAGGAATCACACTATGCTACCTGTCATCCGGTACCACTACCTATACTTTAGCATATTCGGGAGTAAATGTCATTCATGAGCGCAAATTTTCTGAGCCGCAATTACGGATACAGTTCAGAGATGACCTTAAACTGGAGCTTATCAGAAGGGGTATTCATTACTTGTGGCCATGGCATCTGTTTTGATGCTGTGGTCATTATATTTTGACATTACGGTTGAAAGCCCGCTTGTTTTGGAATAAAATCTTTTTAAAGACCAGGAATAAGAACATACAGGAGAATATATGAGACAGGAAATATCGTTTGACGCTGACAGTAAAGACCCACAGCTTTTCATATCCCTTGCTGACAGCCATGTAAAGAAGAATAAAGATCAGGAACTTATCTGCCTGTATCAGGCCATGTTCTATGCAGATGATAAAGAACAGGTAAAAGACATAGAGAAAAGGATTGATACGTTAACCGGTGAAGGAGTAGTAGTCCCGAAGACATCTTTTATCATTCTTTCTTACAATACACTTTATTTCACAAAGCAGTGCCTTGCAAGTATTAAAAATACCGTGCCTTTGGACAGGTGTCAGATAGTCGTGGTCGACAACGCTTCATCTGATGGGAGCGTTGAATACCTGAGAACTCTTGACTGGATCACTCTGGTAGAAAATCATGAAAACAGAGGATTCCCGGGCGGATGCAATGACGGTATTGCCGCTGCAGATAAAGGCAATGATATATATCTTCTTAATTCTGATACACTGATGCCTTATAATGCCTTTTTCTGGCTTAAAATGGGTCTTTACGAGAATGAAAAGACTGGCAGCACTGGAAGTATTACTAACTTCGCGACAGAAAGCCAGATGGTAAAAAGAAACTGGAAGTCTGTTGATGAGATGTTCGATTTTTCTGCTGAGAACAATGTTCCGATGAGATATCCGTATGAATACAGGATGTTCCTGATAGGGTTCTCACTGCTTCTGAAAAGGACTGTGCTTGATGACATAGGATATCTTGATGAACGATTCAATCCGGGGAACAGCGAGGATATCGATATATGCCTGCGAATCCTTAAAAGCGGACACCTTAATGTGCTATGCAGGAACAGCTTTGTGATCCACTTCGGTCACAGGTCGTTTGAGGAGCTTCAGAAACAGGGTACAGATTTTGGCAATCTCCTACAGAAGAATAATGACAAGCTGAATGCAAAGTATGGATTTGATGTTTTAAAAGGTCTGTCGTTAAATGTAAATGCAGTGAGGAATTTAAAAGGTGAGAGGACTGATGCCATAAGGATTCTGGATACTGATGTTGGGATGGGAGCAACAGCTGCCGTCATTAAGACTTACTTTGTGAATGCAGAGTATTCGGGCTTTGAGAAAGATGGAGATAGTGCCTGCTATGCACAGGCATTCGGCAGGATAATAGCATATGATCCGCGTACTGCTGACTGCAAAAAGCTTTTTTCAGAAGAGTATTTTGACTATATCATTGCAGGCCGGAGCTTTGAGGGCTTTGAACCATCTGACGTGACTTCGCATTTCGGAGCTTATCTTAAAGAGGGCGGACGTATATGCCTGCCGAATGGATTGGTGCTTAAGAAGGACACACATAAAGACAGTCCTGAGGCTTTATACCGGGAAAAGATCATGAACAGGAAGACCAGGCCATCAGAGTTAGTGGAAAATGATGGTAAAAGGCGTATTGTATTTCTCCTGTATAAGGCAGCGTCCTGGGATTCGTATGCAAGTATATGGAGGGCATCTCAGAATGACAGTCAGACACATGCAATAGTGATTTCTCTGCCATATTATGATAAACGGCCTGATGGAAGACCGGGAGAGTTTCATTACGAGGGTGATCTTCTTCCTGATGATGTGCCGGTGACCTGGTATGCCGATGCAGATCTGTCGCGGATGACTCCTGATGCCGTGTTCATAAACTATGTTTCGGAATCTGATGTTATTGTGCCTCCGCAGTATGAGTTTTCTGTCATAAGGGAATGCACAGAGACTATGGTGTATGTCCCTGATGAAGTGCTTTCCATATCGTATGGCAGACATATAGACGAACAGGTATTAAGGCAGAAGAGGCTTATACATACGTCCGCGATAGAGGCGGCTGATATAGTATGCCTTGAAAATCGTGACCAGGAGAGGATATTAAAGGAAGAGTTTCCTCTGCTTGAATCTGACAAGTTCATAGTTACCGGATCGCCACAGCACGATATCATGCTAAGCAATGAAAAGACTGTGATCCCTGATGAGTGGAGAGATATCATAGGAGACAGGAAAGTGCTGCTTTATAGCATGCGTACAGAGGATGCTGTAGAGGCGGGTGATAAGCTGATACAGAAGTTAGAGAGTCTGTTTTCGTTTATGCGGTTCGTAAGCGACAGGATAGCACTGATATTCAGACCTGATCCGTCTCTTGAGGGCCTTCTTGAAAACAATCATCCTGATATAGCTGCACGGTATAAAGATTTGATAGTCAGGTACAGATCAGAGCACTGGGGCATATATGATGATGGTATTGATAAATATATATCGCTTCGCACAGCAGATGCATTCTATGGTGATGTTAGTCCTGATATGATGCTGTTCTTATCTTCAGGAAAAACGGCCGTGATGCAGGATTATGGAATACCACTTCCTGATGCATGTAGTATGACAAGGATTCCGCTCCCTGATGTTTCGTTCCCTTACGGTGCAGCATTACAGGAGACAGATGATACGGCGATAGTTATATATATTGGCCTGCTTCTTACGGAAAAACTTCCTGGAAAGGAAAGGAAGATAAGTAGGGCTGGAGAAAAAATCTATGGTCTGGTAAAAAGCAAAGGAAATTGATTAACGGATTAATGAATTGAAGGAATATAAGATGATCGGAAAGAGTCAGACATATATAATGAAAAGTAAAAATATATTTCAAGAAGTAATACACACTCTGATTCTGCTGCTGGCCGCATTTGTCTGGGGCATGGCATTTCCATTTCAGAGCATCGGAACGAGATACTTAAGCGGCTGGTCATTCCTTGCGATAAGGAGCTGGCTGTCGGTCATTGTGATGCTTCCTGCAGTTCTTATAATTGAGCGTGGAAAAGGACATACAAAAGAGAGTAGAAAAACTGATATTACTGCAGGTGTATGCGGTGGAATCTTTCTGTGTCTGGCAAGCGGCCTGCAGCAGATCGGAATTGCGTATACGACTGCTGCAAAGAGTGGATTCATCACAGCATTATATGTGATATTCGTACCGATCTTTTCACTTATCATGTTCAGGAAAAAGCAGCCATGGAAGCTCTGGATCAGTGTTGTGCTCTGTGTGACTGGACTGTATTTTCTCTGTATGAAGGATGGATTTGCAGGCCTGTCAGAAGGAGATATACTGACATTCATCTGCGCAATGCTTTTTGCAGGGCAGATACTTACTGTGTCTCATTTTGTAAAAAGAGTTGGTGCTGTGAAGCTTACATTCGTGCAGTTTGTAGTAGAAGCGATCATGGCGACCGTGCTCATGCTGATATTTGAGCAGCCGACATTGACAGGCATATACAGGGCGATGCCAGCTCTATTGTATGCTGGGATCATGTCTAGTGCTGTCGGATATTCGCTTCAGGCTATAGGCCAGAAGGGACTGAATCCAGCTGTCGCATCACTTGCGATGTGCATGGAAAGTGTATTTTCAGTAATCGGCGGGATTTTTATCCTGCATGAGATTCCATCAGCCAGAGAAGCATTCGGATGCGTGCTGATGTTTGCGGCAATAGTCCTGGCAGAACTGCCAATGCCGGTACGTAAAAAAGGAGAAAATAAATAAATGATTATACCTTCCATGTATTCCTGGAGCATGCATTTAATCTCGTGATTGGAATTGAGTTTATCAGGATGCTTATCAGACATACACTAAGCAGTGCTCTTGATGTTCTGCTGTTCTCCATATTGAGGCACATGGTGCTAGATGGCGGAAACGGTGTTGAGCTGATTCTCGGAGTAGCTGCTATAGCAGGTATTTTTGCCATAAGAAAATGGCTCTATGTCAAGTCATTTGACACGAGCCATGGTGGATATAAATGGATTCATACTGAGGGTGAAGAGACTTCAGATAAATCTGTCGGTTCTTGATTCATGCTTCACGAGCCTGAATACGATGATGTAGAGGACTACTATTATTGCAACGAAGATGAGTGTTGACTTGCCACTCTGGATCATCGCACAGGTATCATAGGTTCCGTGGAGGAATACTGCGAGAATGTATCCAAATATCAGCTCAAAGGCTGCTTTTCCTTTTCTTCCTTCATTGGCTGCGAGCCTGGCACGTCCGTAGAAGCATCCAAAGAGCACCGAGAATCCGAGGTGTCCTGGAATGGATGTGAATGCTCTTGTAAGGGCTGTTCCCATACCGTATCTGAATACATAGCCTACATTTTCAAATGCTGCAAATCCGAGTGAAGTGAAGGCCGCATACACAATTCCATCGAAACGGCAGTTAAAATTCGGGTTGTTCCATGTAGCCTTACCCATCAGGAGATACTTCATTCCTTCTTCGACTACGGCTACAACCAGATATGCACTAAGCATCACACCGATAACTGAATCCTGCCTGATAGGAGACAGATCAAGCACTTCGTCACCTATCATCTCAAGTACTATAGCGAAGAGCGCTGCAAGCACTCCCATTCCAACGCAGCGCCATAATAGCCAGCCTGGTTCTTTCTCAATCGTATCCTGATTGTATATGTAGCCCATCAGATAGATAGCAGGACCGAGAGCTGCGATCAGATAGACCCATAGGATGATATCAAATCCCGGTAAAATAAAAAACATATGACTTTCCTTTTGTGAAAATTGTAATATTTGTTATTATATAAAATCCACAGGAGAATTGCAATGTATATTGAAATAGATGATCAGAAGATCGATTATTCCCTGATCCGCCGTCGCGGTATGAAGTCGATCAGGATGAAGATAAATGAAGACGGAATGCTCGTCGCATCGGCCCCGTATGGTGTATCAAAGGCATATATAGAGGAGCTTATAAGAAAAAATGCAGCTATCCTTAGTCAGGGAAAAAAGCAGTCGGACGAAGCACACAAGAGATGGGAAGATTTCGTTCATGAAAAAATGAAAGACGTCCCTGACTGGACTATAAAGCAGTATGGGGATGATATTGTTGCCGGGAAACAGTTCGAAGCCGGCAGCATTTACAATGGACTTCCAATAGTGACTACGCAGATAGCTTTTCAGAATATATTCTGGGATGCATATAAGAAATTCAATAACGATCATCCAATCTTCGTGACAGGTGTCACAATCCGTAAAATGAAGAGCCGCTGGGGATCATGCAGACCTACTGCAGGTAAGATGACATTTAATGTGCTACTACTATATGTACCAGAAGAGTGCACCAGATACGTGATCTATCATGAACTCTGTCATTATCTGGAGCTCAATCATTCTGCCAGGTTCTGGGCTCATGTGGCTGAATACGTGCCAGACTACAAGAGAATAGAAAAAGAGATGAATAAGTACGGGAGAATTCTTATCGATCATAGCTTATAACGTTTGATTTACCTAACAATATATGATATAGTCTATTCATGCACAGGGGAAAAGCAAGTTCAGAGCCTGTCTTGACGGAATCCTATCAGGTGCCTTTGGACTTGCCTAAGATAGATTCATATGTTAAAATTTTATTAACTTAAAAATCGATACATTCGAAAAGGAGGATTCAATGAAAACAGGGAAAATCATAAAAAGAGCGCTGGCTGTTGCGCTGGCGGTGGTTCTTATACTGCCGGTGACCGGAGGTACTGACGCTCAGGCAAAGTCAGTGATCACCATTTCGACTAACAGAGTTCAGTTGACAAAGGCAGGGGAAACAGCCACTGTCACGATCAACGGGCTGACTGCTAAGCAGAAGAAAAAAGTACATCTGGATTCTTCGTATATCAGTGCATACAGGGATGACAAAAATTGTGTAAAGCTGACTCAAAAGGGCAATAAATTCACACTGAAAGCTCTTGAAGATGGTCAGGGCAGTTTTACAGCAGCTATAGGAAAGAAATCATTTACAGTGAATTTCGATGTAACGATTACTGATGATAAGAATTATATCTCTCTGCACAACTATGCTTGTGACAATTTCAACGAGGATGATACTCCGGCAGTCATTGCCATTGATACTGCCTCCGGTACTGCCGTATATGCATATCCGTACAACACAAGCGTCTATCTGATCTATGTCAGGCAGACGACAGATGATATCACAGTCGTGGCCAATCCTGTAGTCAAAGACAAACCTTCTGTTGGTATCGGCGTGCTGTATGCAAATGGTATTGCAGGTCTGGCATTGAAGTCTGCGATGGCTGATTATAAAGGTAATACATCAGACGCAGAAAAGCTGATGGGTGATCTGAAAAAGCAGTTAGGAATTGGTGATGATACCTATAGTGGACTAGCAGATATCGACGCATCAACAATCCGGGCTTCAGGTATTATGAATAATATGAATCTGTCGGTTGCAACCACAGTCGATTTTGATTCGTCAAGCTATGTAAAGGGACAGCAGCTCAAAGGATTCATGGGATTCTTCTCTGATATTGATAACACTTCCAGTGCTTCATTATCTGCATATGTAGAGCCGGCATTAGAGGCTGAGGATGCTGCACTCAGTTCAAAGCTTGGTATAGGTCTCAAGGATTTAGGATATAGTGGATTCTGAGTGCACCGGTTAGTTGTGTTTATGGATTTTTTTTAAGTTATAAAAGTATCTGAGGGTCATGTATTCACAGGATTTGGATGAAAGGGTATCATGCATTGATGTATTTGCGTACTTGTTAATTGAAATCATACATGGTACATTATTTGTATCATAGAGATGCAAAAGTGTCAAAACGAATTCAACTGGCCAACAATATGGAGGAACGTGCTATGGAGGCAGATGCAAATGCCTGGGAGAAGGATTTCGCGCCGTCTTCCGAACTCTGCAAATGGTACGGGCACGATCCAGAGCGATATGAGGAGTTTCGCGAGCGCTATCTCGCAGAACTCGATGCCAACCCTAAAGCGACGGAGTTCGCCGGGAAAATGGCAGCATCCGATGGGACGGTGACTCTGCTTTTTGGCGCAAGGGATGCTGAACACAGTAATGCGGCAGTGCTTAAGGAATGGCTTACAAGGGTCTTTTCGCATTATTTTTCTGGCAAGTGTGATATAATGCTTGCAGGATTGAAAAGATGACTATTGGACACTTGTTTTTCAAAGGAGGCTGAAAACATGAAGAAGAGTTTTGGAGCTAAACCATTTGTTTATCCGCAGCCGGTGCTGATAGTGGCATCTTATGGTGATGATGGATCTGTTGACGCTATGAATGTGGCGTATGGCGGTGTGGTTAATTCCAACAGGCTTCAGATCAATATCGGCGTCAGACACAAGACGTCCGATAACATCAAGGCGAAAAAGGCTTTTACAGTATCCATAGCCGATGTAAAGCATGTGGAAGCTGCTGATTATCTCGGAATTGTTTCCGGGCATAACGAGCCGGACAAGATTAAGAAAGCTGGCCTTCACGTCGTAAATAGCGAATATGTGGATGCTCCGGTAATTGAGGAGTTTCCGATCACTCTCGAGTGCAGGGTCGAGGAGATAAATCAGTATGACAAGACCCTCCGAATTGTGGCTGAGATCGTTAATGTTCTCGTAGATGACTCCGTACTTGGAGAAGGCGATGTGATAGATACTGACAAGCTTGAGGCAATCAGTCTCGCTCCTTCTTCACACAAATACGTAAAGATTGGCGGAGATGTGGCAGACGCTTTCAGCTGCGGAAAAGTCCTCGACAAGTGACACGACTGTTACTGGAGGTATAAGAGAGAAATGATATATCCCCGAATAATAAGTATGATGATCGGATATGCGTGCGGATGCGTACTGACTGCGGAGATAGTTACGCGCAGGCTGACAGGGAAACCGTGCAGTGAGCTCGGGACTACAGGCAATCCCGGAATGGCTAATGTTATG
Source organism: Candidatus Weimeria sp. HCP3S3_B5 (assembly GCF_052064335.1). Lineage (NCBI taxonomy): Bacteria > Bacillati > Bacillota > Clostridia > Lachnospirales > Lachnospiraceae > Candidatus Weimeria > Candidatus Weimeria sp. HCP3S3_B5. The sequence goes on from NZ_JBQHVU010000028.1 coordinate 11,905, forward strand.
GCGCATCTTGGGTTTGTGCCGGGGATAATAGTTCTGGCCGGAGATCTGGCAAAAACAGTGATTGCAGTATTGGTCTCCATGCTTATTTTTCACAGCGAAGGGCACATCATCGTGTACTATGCGGCGCTCGGAACAACGCTCGGGCACAATTATCCTGTCTGGCAGCGCTTTCGCGGCGGGAAAGGCGTGGCCACATCGTGTGCAGGGTACTTCCTGTGCATGCCGCTTCAGGGCCTTCTGTCGATGATCGCAGGGATGCTTGTGGTATTTGCGACCCAGTATCTGGGACTCGGGGCTGCAGTCATCGCTTTATGCTTCATCCCTTTTGCGTTTGTCTGTGAGGGAACGGAGGCCGGGGCAATCGCTGTGATCCTTGCGGTGCTTATGATGCAAAAGCACTTCCCGGCCGTCCGCGATATTTTTACAGGAAAAGCTGAAAAAGTGGACGTACTCGGCGCCATCAGAGACAAACTGCAGAAGAGATAAAAGACAGAGCAGCAGTTTACTGAAGCTCTTTATAGAAAGACTGCAGTACGTGCGCAGAATTCATGAGAGCTTCCTCTTCATCAGGCTGAAGCTTGATCTCCACGATCTCTTTCGCTCCGGTCTTGTCGATAATAGTAGGGACGGAGAGGAATACGCCGCTGAGGCCGTATGCCCCGTCAACGTTGACAGATACAGGATAGATCTGGTTCTCGTTGAAAAGGATAGATTTAACTATAGAAGTGGCTGAGGCAGCGATACCGTAGCAGGTGTTGCCCTTGCGGTTAAAAATCTCCCATCCGGCCTGTGAAGTCATTTTGAGAAGACCTGGCTTTGTGGTATTGCCGGTACGCGGAGCGTTATCGGAGAATACGTCGTCAATCTTCTTGCCGCCTATGGTCGCTGAATTCCAGACTACAAACTCACTGTCCCCGTGTTCTCCGCAGACAAAAGCCGAGACGCTCTTCGCATCCAGATCGTACAGCTTCGCCAGTTCACAGCAGAGTCTGGCGCTGTCCAGATTCGTACCGCTTCCGATGACCTGTCTGTATGGTAGGCCTGAGATCTTCCAGGCATAGTAAGTCATGATATCTACAGGATTCGAAATGACCAGGATGATTCCGTCAAACCCGCTGTCCATAACGCTTGTCACAATACTTTTCATGATATTCATACCAGGAGCAAGCATTTCGAGACGGCTGTGGGAATCCTTCGGCATTGGAGCCGATGCAGTGATTATCACAACGTCAGCATCCGAGCAGTCTTTGTAGTCCCCGGCATATATCTTGATGTTACGGTTCATGAAGTAGACTGAATGTGCCATATCCAGAGCTTCAGCATATGCCTTGTCCTTGTTCACATCTATGAGTACAACTTCTTCACAGAGTCCCTGGTTGATGATGCTGTAAGCAGTTGTAGCTCCTACGTTTCCAACGCCGATAATGGCGACTTTTGAATCTTTAAAGCTCATAAAAAACCTCCGCTTTAATACAATTTACAGCACGATTATTATATATCTGTAAGACCGGTTTGTCGATATTTTTCACAGGTTCAAACAGGAAAATCCGTCGGATACTGCGGCTTAGTAAGTTATAATTAAAAATGTACAGAAGGGGGTGCGGATGATGGGGGAACAAATTAAAACAGGTAAGATCAATTTTTTGTTGACAAAGGCAGAGATATTTGATAATGTATTTGCATCAGATACAAATACATCAGGAAGGTAAGGAAGAGAATATATGAATACAGAAGTGATCAGAGATAGAAAAAGTGTACGAACCTATAAAGATCAGGAGATTCCGGAGCAGACTCTGGACAAAATGAGAAACTATCTTCAGAAAGACACAGGTCTGTTTGATGTTCCAATCGAGTTTACGATTCTGAATGCAAAAAATGCTAATGTCAGCAGTCCGGTGATCATTGGTGCAGATACATATATCGCGGGGAAATACAAACGGCAGAAGAATGCGGAAGTATCATTCGGGTATGCGTTCGAGAAGTTTGTTCTATATGCAACGTCTCTGGGGCTTGGCACGGTATGGCTGGCGGCGACGATTGATCGCAAAGCATTTGAAAAAGCTGTACATTTGAAGGAAGATGAAGTGATGCCTGCAGTGACACCTCTTGGCTTTGCAGCTGAGAAACGTTCCATTCGTGAGGGTATGATGCGAAAAGGCTTGAAATCAGACAGCCGCCTTCCTTTTGAACAATTGTTTTATCAGGATGATTTTCAGAAGCCATTAAATCAGGCAGCCAGCGGAATATGGAATTTGCCACTGGAGATGGTAAGGCTTGCGCCTTCGGCGACAAATAAGCAACCGTGGAGAGCTGTTGCAGAGAAGGACAAGGTGCATTTCTATGAGAAGAAGACGAAAGGATATGCAAAGGAATCCACGGGAGATATTCAGAAAGTAGATCTGGGGATTGCTCTCTGTCATTTTGAAATCGCTGCTGAAGAAAGAAGATTAAAAGGCAGATTCATTCAGACTGATCCCGGAATTCCAGTAGCGGAAGATACCGAATATATAGCAACATTCGAATTGGAGAGGTAATTATGGATACGAAGTTTTCATCTGCCATTCATGCGCTGATCCTGATTTCGGAATCTGAGACGCCGATGAATTCCGAGCAGATCGCAGCAAGTGTCGGAACAAACGCGAGTTATATCCGAAAGCTTATGACAAGGCTTAGAAAAGCAGAGATTATTGAGGGGCGCCGTGGCATCAGCGGATTTCGCCTGGTTAGAAAACCAGATGATATTTCATTTCTTGATATCTACAAGTCTGTCATGGAAACCGATTCCCTGCATCTGTTTGATATTCATCAGAATCCGAATGACGCCTGTATTGTCGGGCATAACATTCGTCCCGTTCTGAACGGAATGTTTCGAAATATGGAAGAGGGCGTGGAAAAAGAGCTTGCTGGCATCACACTGGCGAATTGTATCAGTAACATGCGTGTGTATGTCGATGAACAGAACGAGAAGGAGGAAACGAAATGAAGGCAGCAGTACTTACACACTACGACAAAAATGGTACAGAACTTGAAATCCGAGAGGTGTCTGTCTCTGTTCCGGGAAATGACGAGGTTCTCGTAAAAATCAAAGCAGCGGCTGTCAATCCGCTTGACAATATGATCGTTCGGGGCGAAGTGAAGCTGATCGTCCCATATAGAATGCCGCTTATTATGGGAAATGAGTTCGCTGGTATTGTTGAAAAAACAGGAAAAAATGCCACACAGTTTCAACCTGGAGACAGGGTCTACGGCAGGATGCCTCTGGAGAAAATCGGCGCTTTTGCAGAATATGCAGCTATAAAAGAGTCTGCCCTTGCTGTGATTCCGGAGTATTTATCGTTTGAAGAAGCAGCGACTGTTCCGCTAACTGCACTGACATCGATGCAAGCCTTTGAAATCATGAAGGCAAAGGCAGGTGAATCTGTATTTATCTCGGGAGGAACCGGAAGCCTTGGCGCAATGGCAATTCCTGTCGCCAAAAGTCTTGGACTGCATGTATACACGAACGGAAGCGTGGAAAATGAAGAGCGTGTAATAAGGCTTGGCGCAGAGAGACTTATTGACTACAAGAAGGAAAACTATGTAGATGTTTTGGCAAATGTGGATCATGTCCTTGATACGCTTGGAGACCGCGAACTTCCAAATGAATTCAAGGTGTTGAAAAAAGGCGGCAGTCTTGTATCTCTGCGAGGCCTTCCAAATGGCCGGTTTGCAAAGCGAAGTGATATGTCTTTGCCTAAGCGAATTCTTTTTCAAATGGCAGGAAAAAAATACGACAAGATGGCGGCGAAGAAAGACCAGACGTATGATTTTCTCTTTGTCCATGAGGATGGACGTCAGCTGGAGTATATTGGAAGAGTCTTTGATAAGGATCATCCGCTGGAAACATCTGTTGATGAAATCTTCCGCCTGGATCAGATCAATGAGGCGATGACAAAGGTAAAACGTGGAAAGTCCAAGGGGAAGACAATCGTTATTATGGATAATCAAAAATAACAGAAACTGAAACATGTTGAGACGGTAGCGACTTTTCTTTTTGGTCGCGGAGCCGGGAAACCTCATCACCGGATATTTATGTAAAGGCCGTTCCCACAAGAAAGGACGGCCTTTCTTTCATATATCTGACGAAACATCCGAACTATTACCTGACCGGGAACTGCGACAAGAAGAACCTGCTTGCCATTGAGAAGTTCCTGAACCGGCAGATGAAATTGAAGTCTGGCGAGGAATATGAGGTGGTGAATGGAGATCTTGCAGCGAAACGTATGTGCGCTGTTGATGGCAAATTTTGAGGTGCCAGATGGGCACCTCAATATGCATGAGGGTACTATGGATAAAGAAATCATCGCAGAAGGAAAGCTGGCAATTCAGATTGACACCAGACCGATGTTCTGAGCAAAAGGTTGTTGTTATCAAAGATTTTTTATGGTAATATCATCTTGAGGTCGCAAATTGCGACCTCAAGTTTTAAGAAGGACATGGTAATGAGCGAAATTAAATCCGAGAAAGCTGTCGACTTGGCTGTACAAACAATACAGGACATACTGAACCGGTTGTAAATCCGGATTTGTGCAAAACATGCTTATACTATTATAGACATAACTTGAGATGCCAAATTGGCATTTCAAGATGCATGAGGAACGTTATGGATAATGAAATCAAAACAGTTGAATCGGCAGAAGTACAGACTAATACAAGGCCGATTAGAGATATCATTTATTTTGTTCGTGGGCAACAGGTCCTGCTGGATAGTGATTTGGCTGCTTTATATAAAGTGGATACGAAAGTTTTTAATCAAGCGGTCAAGAGAAATATAGAAAGATTTCCTGCGGAATTCCGGTTCCAATTAACGCAGGAAGAATATGATTCTTTGAGGTCACAAATTGTGACCTCAAAGAAGGGGAGAGGCGGAAGGCGATATATGCCATATGTCTTTACGGAGCAGGGAGTAGCTATGCTGTCTGCGGTTCTAAGGAGCGATACTGCCATTCAAGTTAGTATTCAGATCATCAATGCATTTGTCGAGATGCGCCGCTTTATTGCCAGTAATGCCGCTCTGTTCGAAAGAATCAGTGCTGTTGAGTTAAAACAACTTGAGTATCAGAAACAGACGGATGAGAAGTTCGACAAGGTTTTTGAATATATTGATGATCATGCGGAATCAGAGCAGAAAATATTCTTTGATGGGCAGATTTATGATGCATTTGAGCTTCTGATCTCGCTGGTGCGGAAGGCAATTAAGAAAATTGTTTTGATAGATGGATATGTGGATATTGGAACACTTAATATTCTGGCAAAGAAGAATCCCGGTGTTGATGTGACTATTTATACTTTCAATAATACGCGGCTAAGCAATAGAGACATCAACACGTTTAATTTGCAATATCCAAATCTTATTGTAAAGCACATGACTGCTTTCCATGATCGCTTTCTGATTCTGGATGATACAGTCGGTTACCATGTCGGCGCCTCACTAAAAGATGCTGGGAAAAAGTGTTTCGGAATCTCACAGATTCAGGATGAACCCTGGATTCCCGGAATTCCAACCTATGTTGCCACTATGAAAACGGCTGAAAAGCCGCATAAATACTGAAAAAATGACATGTTTTCATTGCCTTCTCCTACATAGTGTGGTA
>NZ_JBQHVU010000029.1:0-15532 GCF_052064335.1 Candidatus Weimeria sp. HCP3S3_B5
AAGGACACGATAGAAAGCGTGGGCTGGCTGCCAGCAGATAAGGAGCTCGTACAGAAAATAAAGGAAAGTATGTAAGCTATTGAACGTGGATACAGTCCCTTGAGCTGATAGCCCTTGCACTTAAGCAATAACGGCAGGACTTGTGGTGACAATTTCCATAATCAGAGACAAGGACACGATAGATCTGTTGGCGTAAAGGTGATGTAGAAAAGGGCTCTTGAATGTGATATTTTAATCCTGATACAGACAAATATGAATTTGTCGCGTAATAAATGAGCGGTGCTGAAATAAGATAACGTTGCCGGCGGGCGCTTGTGCACGCAAAGGCAACCGTTATCTTATTTCAATAGCGCGAACGCGCGCAGAGCCGGATGCGAAGCATCTGGCTCTGGCACCGGTCATCTATACAACTATGAATTTGTGGAGGTGACTGATGACAGATAAAGAGGATAAAGGACAGATAGTAATATATCAGTCAGATGATGGACAGACAAATATAGATGTCAGACTGGAAGGTGAAACGATATGGCTTTCACAACAGCAGATGGCAGAACTTTTTCAGACCTCATGGACTAATGTCGTTGAACATATCAAGCATATTTATGACGAAGGCGAATTGGAAGAAGAGGCAACCTGTCAGAAATTCCGACAGGTTCGACAGGAAGGTTCACGTACGGTAACAAGAGAATTACCCTTTTATAATCTTGATATGATAATTTCTCTCGGATATAGGATCAAGTCTTCTATTGCGACAAAATTCAGAATCTGGGCAACAAAGATTCTGAAAGAATATATGATAAAAGGATTTGCACTTGATGACGAGAGACTGAAGGGGAACGGCGGAGGTAACTACTGGAAGGAACTCCTTGACAGAATCCGCGATATCAGATCATCAGAAAAAGTGTTGTACCGCCAGGTGCTTGATCTGTATGCTACTAGTGTCGATTATGATCCAAAGAGTGAAGAATCGATAAAGTTTTATTTGCTGAAATTGGATTGCATCAGCGTCGAAGGATCCGCTTTCGATAGCATGAGCATATATATTTAGCGAGACGAATCCTCTGTCAGCAACATAGATCGGAGTAAGTTCGTTGCTGCAGGCTTTTTTATCGATGAGATTATGGACCTGACCCCTTTTTCACCTTATGATCGGTATAGTGATATTGACAATCCAGGGGTTTCCCGGATTTACAGACATGAAACCGTAATTTTTCAAAACTGTATCTCGTACATTTGACAGTCCGTAGCCGTGATCATTGTTTGCATGATCATTTTTTGACATAATATTTTTAGATATACTGTTTTCACAGGAAATATTAAAACGATCCTTATCTGTTGATAGCAGGACTTTAATATAGCAGCCTTCTGAAGTGGCATTTATTGCATTATCGAGAAGATTGCCTATTATTATCGACAGGTCATATTCCTTAACAGGTATCAGTTTGTTATCGACATTTATTGATGCCTTAAAAGACACACTATTTTTGATGGATATATTCTCATAATTTGTCAGCATCGAGTCTATAACAAGATTTCCAGTATTATATCGGACGTAGGTGCTTTCAAGTCCATTTATGGCGCTGTCGAGGTAATCGGCGATCTTCTCGTTATTGCATTCGGCAGCGTATTCTTTTATAACGAAATAATGCTTCTTGATGTCGTGAATTATCCTTCGCCCCTGTTTATACGACTCATTCAGCTGGTAATATTTTTCCTTCTGAAAATTGAGCTGCCTTATTAGATCATTGTTTTCGTTTTCTACCATGATATTTTTGCAGGTCATATCGATCAGGATATAATTGACTATGTTGAGAAGTAACAGTCCTATTATCACAGCGGAGTATACATGTGTATTGATATTTCGAGGCAGGTCTTCGATAACCATCACTACATATATCATTAAGGAAACCGTCGGAGTAGAATACAGTAACAGGCTGTACTCCACTGAAGGATATGCTCTTTTTTTCCAAAACGTTCCGGAAAGCAGTACAAACATAAGCAATAGCGCTTCTGAAGCAGTGTTCATAATGCAACTGACGAGTTTCTGGTCGGGATTGCTGAGAAAATTGGAATCTACTGTTTTTACAACAATCGTACATAACATTTCAGAAATAAAAACAAATACCTGAAAGCTTATTGCCGAGAAGATTTTAGTCGACAGTCTTCCTTCATAGAAAAATGTAAGCAGGAAAGTAGTGATCATGCTGACTGCTATGTTTATCAAAGATCCATAGTGTATGTTGAAGTGGTCTGAAATATAGCCACAAAAATAGATTACAAGTTCCACCATACAGAGCGCAGGATAGAAATACTTGAAGACTGTTGTTCTGCTTTTTAGAAGATTATCAAGGTATTTTGTTATAAGGACAGCGTCAAGGCAGTATGTTAGGACGGTGATCAATGTGTACATTCTAAATCCTCCGTGCTGCGATCTCTTTCTTTTCGTACATATCACGTAATAGCTTTCGACCGCGTATGCTGACATCAAGTGCAAGCCGATTGTCGAAATAAACAGTCTGGTTCTTGATGTAGTGTATATGTGACAGGTTAACAAGCAGTGTCCTCGAACATCGGATGAACTTATCGGAATCTATTTTCTGTTCCATTTTTTTAAGTGTCCCTCTTGTATTCAGAACATCATCGAACAGGTGTATAGCCAGATCTCTTGTCCTGGAGTTCACCGTCTCAATATAACAAATATCATCAACATGTATAGTATATTCATCACCGTTATTATCTGTTATTGATATATGCTGTCCGATATTTCCCATATCGGTGACTATGTCGTTCATCAATGTCTCGATATCAGAAGGTTTTACCGGTTTCTGAAGGAACTGGTAAGGGTGAACTGTAAGACTCTCGCACATATATTCAGGGTAACTACTGACGAAAACTGTAGTCAGATTCCGGTCTATGTTATTTCTTATATCAGATATTGTGGTGATCCCATCAGTTCCAGGCATTTCGATATCCATAAAAATAATATTATAGATGCCAGGAGAAGTGTATCTGCTTTTCAAGCTGTTGCCATCAATGAATATGTCAAAAGACATATCTATATCGTGAGTGAAAGAATACTTCAGCAGCATATCACGAAGTATTTCGGCATCTTTTCTGTCATCATCACATATAGCTGTGCTAAGGTTCATACGGGTGGTCCTTTCTGATCAAGTCTAAAATGATAAAACCAATTCAAGCTAGTATAGTATAGCATAACATAATACAGTAGGAAATATGGATAAACGAGAATAATCTCATATGTTACCTTAGATAGCGTCAAGTATGACTTATCATCAAGAGACCAATCAATTGATTAATAAGAATGACGATAAGACAGAAGAATAATATCTCTGCATAATCCATACAACCAAAATACATAAAGACGAATTCAGACAAAACTGATAACATGCAAAATACTGCACAAATAGTTTTTAATTGCTTTTGATTATTGATTACAGCTTGTCTTTCAGATACTTCTATCGGTGACAAATATATGATTACGACACTGGCGATTATTGATAATATCAGACTGACTGACGGATTTACGTATAAAAAAGATGGTAGATACAGTACTATCATGTACACAGAGTATGACAGTATATCACACAGAAGCCGTGACCCAGCATGGGCACCACCGGCGGTCATTTTTATTGGCATCATAACCAGGATAAAAATGATGGAATACACAAGACGATGTAATAAGAATCCAATCAATATCAGACTTATGCTGAACAACATCATGTCGAAGAAAAATTCAAGACAATATGAATAACAATCTTCGTATTTGGTATCAATAATACCTTTCATAGCGAGATCAGATGATATTTTGTTACTCAATCTGTTTGAAATAACCATATTATTTACCTCTTTAATTAATATCGTATCAATTCACTGTCATAAATAAATGATTCCTGATTCATTAAAAATTATAATGTATATGAAATGATAAAAATCTATTTTGTGATGAGTGATTGAAATTGACAGATGAATGTGAACTTCCAAAGAAAAGTACCCTCAATAAGTAATTCGTCAATCGCGAGATGAAGAAAATGGCCAAAAACCGGCGCTTGTAATCGAAAATGATTGCAAATGGCCGGTTTTTTGGCATACTTCTTATAGGGCATTAATACCCTATTTGTTTCAGAAGAATTTCTTGAGGATATGCCATGTTTATGAAGTTTAAGGTGCCGGTTCCAGAGGCTCATGTAAAACTCGTCCGTAAGAACCGCGGCGGCGAAATGTTCATCGAGTATGAGTATGATCGGACCTATGATCCGGTTAAGCAGATCACCTATCCGAAACGAGCATCAATCGGAAAAGTGGATAAGGATACTCCGGACCAGATGTATCCAAACCAGAATTACCTGAAAAACTTTCCTGACGCTGCCCTGCCGGAAGAGGTGGATCGTTCATAGCGAAGTCCTTACTTGTGCATCGGGTCTTATGTTGTGCTACACAAGTTGATCACGGAAACCGAAATCCGGACAATGCTGGAAAAACATATGGATACGAAGGACGCCGGTTTAGTCCTTGACCTGGCCTGTTACAGTATCCTGAGTGAGAATAATGCTGCCCAGTATTACCCGGACTACGCATACAGCCACACTCTCTTCACGCCAGGGATGAGGGTGTACACAGACTCCAAAGTGTCAGATTTTCTGCAGGCGCTGAAACCGGAACAGATCCTGGGCTTCCTGAACAGCTGGAACAGTCCCCCCGCAGCAAACGACAGAGGATCTATATCTCTTACGATTCCACGAATAAGAACTCTCAGGCGAGTGACATCGATATCGTCGAGTATGGAAAGGCCAAGGTGGATCAAGGGACGCCGATCTTCAACTATTCCGTTGCTTTTGATACGGCAAACAGTGGGACGCTGTTTTATGAGGAATACCCGGGCAGCATCAACGACATGTCCCAGCTTACCTGCATGATCGATAAGGCGTACGGCTATGGATACCAGAATCTCGGCTTCATCCTTGACCGGGGATACTTCAGCCGGAAAAACCTTGGGTATATCGAGAGGCATGGATACAGCTATCTGATCATGATCAAAGGGATGAAAGATTTCATCCGGGGGATCGTGCTGAAAAATCAGTGGACATTTGAGGGCAAAAGGATCCATTACATCGACCGGTATGATGTCTACGGAACGAGTGTGGAATGCGTATTGTTTGAAGGAGACGAAAAGAAAAAGCATGTCCACCTGTATTACAGCGACAGCCGCGCTTACGGAGAGAAGCAGGAAATCAAGGCAAGAATCCGCAGAGGGCAGCGACGCGGATGCGATTGATCTCGAAAGATTGATTCAGCGCGAACGGAATCCGGAGTTGAAGGAAGCTCTCATCGACCTTGAAGACTCCCTCTTCAACTATTGACCCGGCAGTCAAAATCTCTTTAGGGTACTTTTTTCAGGAAGTTCACAATGAATGCATATGAAGATAAAAAGACTTAATAAAATATTAATATATTTATTCATCTGCAGATTTCGTCGTTTCGTCACAAAATAAAATTTGTAATGTATTTATGTGATACTCTTATCACATAAATGAACTGGTTCATCAATCAAAAGCTGTAGCAATAAAAGGAAAGTGAGGTGGATTATTATAAAAAGACTCAAGAAGCTGGTTGAAAATGCCGAAGCGAAGATATGCTCAGTAGCTGTGGCTGTAGCAGTAATATCGCCAAAGTGCTGTAGAGGCATCTGGTATCAGCCAGAAGAACCAAGAAAGCTAAATGCACTATTACAAGATCGTATTGAAGAAAAGATGGATTCAATTTCAAAATAGAAAGGAATAACAATGAATAAGATTTCTAAAACATTAATAACAACACTACTTATGTCTCTTATTGCATCTAATTCCCTTGTTTTTGCCAACGCGGGCTATAAGGAGTATACAGCATATAGACTTCCTATCGCGAAAGGGAATAATTATACCAATACACATGCGAAAACAACAAATGATACTTACATAAAAAATAGAGTTACGTCTTTAGCCGGTACGTCAGCTGCTAATTTTTGGGCTGTAGCAGAGAATCACAGTGCTCAATCTCCAAAGTATGAACAGAGAATATCGTCGGATCCGACAAAAATAAATTTTAACAATTCATCCACACTTGCGCATGGCCAAAATGTTGCAATGGCAATGGAAAACCACGATTTGTCACGAGCCACGGCTTTCGTATCCGGAGAAGTGGATTTCAGATAGGACAGATCAAATATGCGGACACAGTTAATAGCAGCTTTTAATCGTAGAAACCAGCGCGTAGCGTTCCTTATTGTTTATTGCCTTTCTGCGATAAGCTTCATAATAGAAAACATTATGGAGTCGGCAGAAAATGTGAACAAAAGTATGCTGCGCTATTGGTCGGATGTATCATTGGTTGGAGGAACGGATGGGTGTATCAGGGTATTAGTGATCATAATGCCTGTCATATCGTGTATTATTTACGCTGACTCAATAGAAGAAGAAGTAAGGGAAGGTGTTTTAAGAAACATTGCCGTGAGAACTGACGTTAGAAAGTACCTGCGAATGAAAACTATTGTAATCTTTATAGCAAACTTTCTTACGACACTGATACCTCTTCTTATAAATTTCCTGATGTGCCGCATAACTTTCCCGGATTTTCATTATGATAATAAGTATGGTTACCTGCCATATACTTCAATATCGGACAATAGTGGGTATTATCTAGGGAATATGGCTATAATAAAAGGCACTGAATATACATTTCTCATAACCTTGAATATTTGTGTGTTTTCAGGAATTTTAGGAATCGCAGCATATGCAGCTTTTCTGAACTTCAAAGGAAAGGAGCATGAGATAGTAGCTGGTTTGTATAGTGCATATATTCTGGCCATACTTATAACATCGTTCACCGGACATTCGGAATGGAGCATTCAGTCTTATTGTATTACGGATGGAATTGGAAATATATCATGTCAATTCGTGCTTATCATGATTCTTCTGATTTTGAGTGTGTTTTTTATTGAAATCGGAATAAGGAAAGTGAATGATGATCTGGAAGTCTTCAGTGATAGATAAAAAACTTGTGTGGACAGCAATTAAGAAGCCTGTTTTACTAATGTCAGTGGTATTCTTGCTGTGGACAATATATAGACTATATTCATTTACAGGTATGGAAATATCTGTTGGAGATATCTGCATCAAATACAGAAAACCATTTCTATGGCTGTGTATTGCATTGCCTTTACTCATGATATCAGTATCAGCAGCAAATGATCATTATTATAGACTTTATATTCTGATCCGCTTAGATAGCAGACACGAAATTATCAGAAATATAATAAACACTGATGTTTCCTGCTGTCTGCTTTTTGCTATGATACCTGTCATTGGGCTGGCGGCTATCTGTGCCTTCAAAGGCTATTCAGGGCCGGATGTCATTATTATGCTTATATTGATGTTTGTACAGCAGACAGTGCTTTTTTTCCTTATTTCATGTATTGTAGGAACGGTAGCAGCTATATGCCGGAAAAAACTGATCGGTATAGTGGTAATCTATGCGGCAATTCTCTTAACTGATGCCATAGGAGCATATTTTAATTGCCATGGGCTGAATTTTTTGCTTGCTGGATTGAATATTTCTATTCTTGAAGTGATGCAGGGTATGACGCTTTCAGCAATAAAATGTATATTGCCTTGCATGGCTCTATCGATTGCAGCAATATTTCTACTGAAAAAGATAGTCTATGCAATTGATCTGGTTAGTCTTGGATGATAACGATAGTAATGTAAATAGATATGCGTGTTGATCATAAAAAAATCAAAAAACTGATAAGTCTGACATTCATTTCAAGCCTTGTTGTCGCATTTTTTGTTATGCTGACGAATAGAAACATTGGAGGCTATGCATTTTTTTTACTTGCTGATCTGTATGTAAACCCGTTGAACAGGTCAGATATCGCATCTGTCTTCCTTATTATGGTACTGCCAATCTGTATATATCCGGTACTGTGCAGTACTGTTTCAGAGGACTTCACAAGTACCTGTTCACTTGTGATGCCGAGGACTAGATCAAGAGCAAAGCATTATAATGACAAGTTTATAAGACTTATAGTGATGAGTCTGATAACGAGCTTAATTCATGCAGCTTGCTTTTGCCTGTTTGGGGTAATCTACAGATACGAATTAAGATACATAATGAGCATCTGCCAGCATGTAATTATGGATTTTCTTTGGATCCTGTTTTTCTTTCTGACTGTAAATGTATTGTCGCTGTATATTTCGGTTGAGAGATCGGGACTGCTGGTGACCCTAATACAGCTTACCGGACTTATTATTCCAGGATATCTTCCGGAGGCAGCTGGCAGGATGATGATAAGGTTAAGTCCGACTACTCAGGGTATATATCTGCTACACTCGAATATTGTAAGGACATATAGTGATCTGGGGATATTTTCTGAGTCTGTTGAAAACTTTAGTCTGGAATATTCGATTATCTATCTCAGCATCACAGTTGCTGTCCTATATATTTGGGGACGGATAAGGGTATCGAATATGGATTTGCTACGGTAACAGCAGGAGAAGTAAGCGTAATGAGGATCTGTTTTAATAGAAAGGCCAGAACATGAGTATAGTTCAGTTTCATGATTATTCGAAGATAATAAAGGGCAGGGTAATCCTTGAAAATATAAATACAAACTTCGATAGCGGAGGTATATACTGTGTGATCGGTGAAAATGGATCAGGAAAAACCATGATGCTTCGTGCTATTTGCGGCCTTATACATCCGACAACGGGCTCTGTCACAGTGGAAGGATGTGAAATCAACAAGAATAATAATTTTCCGGAAAGCGTTGGGGTAGTGATTGAAAATCCAGGCTTTTTCAACGAATATACTGGCTTTGAAAATTTGAAGCTTCTGGCTTCAATCAAAGGTCAGATAAGAGACGATGACATTGTGGATGCACTCGATAGAGTCGGACTGGACCCTTCTGATAGAAGGACAGTTAAGAAATATTCACTTGGAATGAAGGAAAGGCTTGGTATTGCGCAGGCAATCATGGAGAAACCAAGTCTGATACTTCTGGATGAACCTACAAATGCACTTGATAAAGAAGGCAAAGAGAGACTTGAAAACATTATAAGGGAAGAGAAACATCGTGGAGCTACGATTATTATTGCAACTCATGACGATGCATTTGTCAAAGATATGGCTGAACATAGGCTGTATATAGAAAAAGGAAGGGCAGGAGAAATGGATGAAAACTAGAAACGTGTATCTGATAATCATCTGCGCAGCAATTTTTCTCTTTATGTTTGCAGCTAATAAAACTCTATCACAGGGAAGGATCGACGATACTAATGTGATAAGTGAGATGAAGCGTGGAGATAAATATGTTCTTAATATTTCATCTGATGAAATAGATAGTCTGACAGGCGGATTTGGTAAACTATATAAAGAAGCTGATTGCGTGTTAGTTGTTACGCCTACTTTACATAGAATAAATTCAGCAAATGCTATATTTACTTTTGCAGATATAGATAAGGCTATAAAAGACTGCAAGTATATAAATAAAAAACAGGTTCTTGTATGTGAGCCATGTAACTTTAATAACAGAAAGTCATATATTTCAACAAATGGATATAACATTATGCAACAAGACAAAAAATACGTGCTTTTTCTGAAAAAAGTTAAATCGGTGAATTCTCAGGATTTTCGTGGTTATACCGTATTTACACCTGTTTCTCCTGTGTTCGGTAAATTCTGTGCTGAATCCGAAGATGTCACTGCAGATACTATCAAAAACGTGGATTTAAATAATTCCAAGATTATGTATTCAGATATCGCTGATTGGGATATATTGACCAGTGACATGGATGTATTGGAAGAATATAAGGATATCAAAAAATTAGTTTATATGAATCTGTTGGATACGTGAAAATGGGGTCCAAGGCTTTTCGGGCTGATCGATGACATGTCTTCTCATGCATCCGACTATGCAACCAGGAAAGGTTTATTTTCCAGAAACCGAAAACTTAGGTCCTATATCGAAACCTGCCGCAGGAATGGAATAAATGAGATCGATGCGCTGAAGCGGCTCAGTTCCGGAAATCCGTATACCGTAGAAGAAATCTTCAAAAATTGATCCATAGAAAACTGAACATGAAAAAGAACAGGGTGATGCTTAAAAAGTACCACTCTGTTAATTGTGCGATTCTATACACTGTGAATAGTAACTGTCTTTATGAAACAGCCCTAAAGATCCGCAAAATTGATTGAAAAATCAAAAAAATATGATAAAATAAAAAATTAAACATGTGAGGACATGCTATGACGAAGACAGAAAAACGGAAAAAACAGTAAAAAGTTTCACAAAGAAGAAAAAAAGATTGTTGCTGTAGTTTTTGCAGTGATTGCTGTTTGCTGTGCTGCTGTGCTTTGCTTATTTTTTCTCAATAATTCAAAAGAACCGGAAATCGTACATACTTTAGCAGATGATCAGATAGGGATTTCGCTTCCGGAGATTGTTTATGCAGATACAGATACATGTATCTTCTATGATTATCATGGAGTCTTTGTCTATGATCTGAATTCGAAAAAAACTTCGGATTTTGTTTCGTTTTCAGAGAATGGTTTTTCCGGCCATATCGAAGGAGATGACGCCACCTTTGTTTACAGCGGCAACAAAGGCAGGAAGATATATATAACCGATACCAGTAACAAGTTGTTTATCTATGACATCAATAAGAAAAAGGGAGAACTTTCTGATCAGTCATTTGACAGTGTCCCTGGGAATTCATTAGATAAATTGGAGTATTCGGAAACAAATGACGAAAGCGATGTGAGTGGTACGTATATACTGCCGGATAATTCCAAAATGTACTGGACAATTGATGCGAAAAAGGATGATGAAGTTACTTATTCAGATATTCGCCTGAATATCAATAAAAACGGCACAGACAGGGAGTATACTATTTTTAAATAATAATGATCTGAATTTTCCCCAGCCAATGATGCATTATCATTTTATCGATGATGTGACTAATAGTACATTGAAAACTAAATATTTTTCTGATCACTTCACAAGTATCTTTGCTATCTGAAATAGGCCCATGATATTATTGATCAGCAAGTTTGTGGTAGCTTATTAAGCTTATAAGGAGGGTATATGAACAAACGACATCTCATTACAGACCCTCTGACAGCGGATACGGATTCAGACGGTGATGGGACAGATGACGGAGATAATGACACTGACTCAGACGGCCTGACGGATGCACAGGAGATAGTAAAAGGAACAAGCCCTGTTAATCCTGACTCGGACGGTGACTCCTTGGAAGACGGAGAGGAAGTAAATACTTACGGATGGTGATGCCTTCGATACGGAAAAGCACAGCTCAGTGATAAAAAGAGCCCAGCAGAAGAATATAAAGCTCTATACCGTAGGCCTGGGAAGCTCGACCTGGTACTTCAATCATTACCTGAAGCCTCTGGCAGAGGAAACTGGAGGAGAGTTCTATATGGCAGCGAAAGCAGCCGGACTAAAGGATATCTATGACTCGATCGGAAAGAGCATAGACCTGTCTGTGGACAGTGATGGAGACGGGATCCCCGACTACTACGAGGATAATCTGGTGGCGTTCAACGGGAAGCGCATCCTGACTGACAAGAATAACGCAGACACCGATGGAGACGGTCTGTCTGACGGAGAAGAGGTAGAGATCAAGGTAAAGGAATATGGAAAACAGGCTGTAGTGTTCGGAAAGTATAATTCAAATCCGACGTCAGGAGACAGCGACGGAGATGGGCTGAATGACGGGAATGCCAGATATATCAACAGACGGGGTAAAACTATAAAAGTGGCACCAAAGGATATGGAGCCACTGAAGATGAACGGGCACAAAAGATTCTGGGATGCCCATGTAAAGTCACAGCAGGAAGGGATAACCAGTGAATACAGCTCGCCTATCGCTTCAGGGAAAATGACTCACTACGCAAAGGTAAAAGCTGTGGATATGAATATGAGTCTTTATAAGTATGACACCTATTCGATTACAAACATAGTTAACTGGTATCCAGATGACCCACAATGGTGGATAACTGGATTCAGCGGCGCCAGGAAGGAGTTCAGACATCCAAGAGCGCACAGGCTTTTCGTGATAGGACACATTCGTTTAGGAGAATTAAAAAAGGAATGTCTTTTATCATTTGGTGCTAATGAATATAATCAAAGAGCATCAAAATATATAGTAAATGACGAAGACGATTCTATATGGGTATATTGGGATGAGTTCAGGCAATAATAAGAGAAAAATAAAAGCTATAGGTGCAATCATAATGTTTAGTTTTCTCGCAATCATGATGTCATCATGTGGCGCCTCAAAGTATTATAACATGGCGAAGGATAAAATTAATGAATATCGCAAAAAAAGACATGAGAACGACATCCAGGGAATAGTTATGAATGCTATTATGGAGAATGATGTAGAGGTGATATATCAGAAGCTGTGTCCTCAGCTGAAGGAGAGGCCGGGGATACGAAAACAGATATCGGAATTTATCGGGTCTTTTGATTCTGATGTAGTAAAATGGCATAGGTCATCTAAAGATGTTATCTCTAGGTCTGTAGAAGATGGGGAAACAATTGCAGAGTATGATGGATGGACACTTGATAATGTTGAGACAAAGAAAGGAACAAAGTACATGCTGGTGATTTGCGTGTATTCAGTAAACAAAAGTAATCCGGACATGGAAGGTATTTTCGCTCTAGGATTACACACAGAAGCAGGATCAAGCAGTGAACAGAAAACATTATATTCAATAATTGGATCAGATTGAAGACGGGCAAAAAGTCAATGAATGTGTATACTATTTCAGGATTTGAAGATAAAGACTAGTATTTGCCAAAGACAAATACAATCAATCGTTTGTGTGGTCTGTTTTCAGGCTGCCTTCTTTATGCTATAATCGAGACAAAAAGCAAGCATCTGAAAGGACGGCTGATACTATGGAGAGACTGCTTCCGACCAGCGTACAGACATTTGAGACTTTAAGAGACAAGGGTATGGTCTATATAGACAAGACCGCATATATAGAGAAACTGCGCAAAAAGAGCCGGGAGATATTCTTGAGCCGCCCGAGGAGATTCGGAAAGAGTCTCTTTACTTCTACCTTAGAGGCATATTTTCTCGGGAAAAAAGAACTGTTCACAGGACTTGAGATCTCTGAGATAGAGGAGAAAAAAGGTGGTGGCGCCTGGAAGACATACCCGGTGATCCCGTTCTACCTGGCGAGCGGAGAGTTCAACAGTCGGATCGGTCTCGAGGATAAGCTCGGTGCAATCCTTGATAGCTGTTCAGATAGATATGGATTGACAGGAGAGTACTCTGTCACAGGGGATACGGTCTCGGTCAGATTTTTTAATCTGATAGAAAAACTATATCAGAAAACTCAAAGCCCTGTAGTCGTTCTCATAGACGAGTATGACAATCCGCTGCTTAAGGCAGAAGACCCTGAACAGGAGAAGCGGAACAGGGAGCTTTACAAGGCATTTTTTTCGGTGCTCAAGGATCAGGACAGATACCTGGAGTTCGTATTTTTCACTGGAGTCACGAAGTATTCGAAGGTATCTGTATTCTCAGATTTAAATCAGCTGAAAGACATCTCACTGCTCGATGAGTTTTCAGGGATCTGCGGGTTCACGGGTGAAGAGATAACGGATTCCTTTGCGCCTGAGATAGAGGAGATGGCGGAAAACAAGGGCATATCTGTGGAAAAATGCCTGCAGGAGATGAAGGAAAAGTATGACGGATATCATTTTTCAGGGAATTCTAAGGGAGTGTACAATCCTTACAGTGTGATCAATGCTTTGTCCGATCAAAAACTTGGCTACTACTGGTTCGGTTCTGCTTCGCCACAGCTGATCATAAATAGAATGGAAAACTCGCTTATAACGCCTGCACAAATGGAAAGTGGTATTACAGTAGCTGAGTCTGATATCATGGACTATCGGATTGATGACCCTGATCCGGTTCCGCTGTTCTATCAGTCGGGATACCTGACGATAAAGTCGTATGATGAGGAATTTTTTACCTATACTCTTGGCTTTCCAAACAGCGAGATAAAGTATGGCTTTTACAGAGCTCTGGTGCCATCTGTGCTTGGAGAGCGGGATGCGCAGACGGGATTTTCTGTGCGGGATCTGGTGCTTACTATCAGAAAAGGCGATACAGATGCTCTTTTTGTACAGCTTAAGTCACTTTTTGCCTCGGCTCCATATATGACTACAAAAGCTGCTTCATATGAGGAGGTATGGAGAAATCAGATATTCCTCATCTTCGAGCTGATAGGCGAATTCGTAGCATGTGAGCAGCATACTTCGGCCGGCAGGAGCGATATCGTTATGGAGACGCCGGACTATGTATATATCATGGAGCTGAAGGTAGACGGGAGTGCACAGGAAGCTATAGAGCAGATAGAGGCGAAGGGCTACGCAGAAAAGTATAGCTCAGCTAAACGAAAGATGATTGAGATAGGAGCGAACTTCTCAAGCAGCAAGAGAAATATCGATGAGTGGAAGGTGAGGTGAGAAAAAAGCTTATTCGGGGACGGCTATATTTACGAGGGCGCTGCCGCTTCGGATATCGTATAAGATGTTAACAAGTGCTTCGGATTTCATAGAGATCAGAGGTCCGGAGGAAGCACTGGGACAATGAGTTCTACCAGTATATAGAAGAGCTGATAAAAGATTATGAATCTAATAGTTATTATAGCAGCATGTGCCGGAGCAGGGCATCATGCAGGGTTAAGGAGCAGATATGGGCAGTGTTGAAAAACTCTATGATGGTCTGAAGACCGCATTTGTCGATGGGACGTGGAATTCGAATCTGGCATACAGACCGGAATTTTTATCCAATGATTACGAAAACGGACAGAAGGTTCTTGTCTCGATTGAGAAGGAACTCTTAAGCTGTGAAGAATTTTTTATCAGTGTGGCTTTTATTACTGATGGCGGAGTGGAGTCTCTTATCGGAGTACTAGACGAGCTTAAGAAAAAGGGTACTCCTGGAAAAATCCTGACCACGGATTATGATACTTTTACACAGCCGAAAGCGCTAAGACGATTACTGGATCTGTCAAATATTGAACTTCGTATGTACAGAACCGGGAAAGGTGATGGCTTTCATACAAAGGGATATATCTTTGAGAGGAGCGGACTATACAGGATCATCATAGGTAGTTCGAATCTGACGTCTGCTGCACTTACAGCGAATAAAGAGTGGAATGTGAAGACGGTTTCGACCGGAGACGGAGAACTGCTGAGGAGGATAAAGGATGAATGGAATCAGCTCTGGAATTCAGATAGTACTGTGCTGGCTGCAGATTATATCGATGAGTATGAGACCAGATACAGACTTATAGAGGAACAGAGAAAAACAGCTGCCAGACAGATAATCACCAGCATTGAAGACTACAGGCTTGAGCCGAATGCTATGCAGGCCAGGTTTGTACAGAGCCTGAATGAAATAAGGGCGAAAGGAGAGAAGAAGGCACTGCTGATTTC
>NZ_JBQHVU010000030.1:0-14156 GCF_052064335.1 Candidatus Weimeria sp. HCP3S3_B5
CCACACTATGTAGGAGAAGGCAATGAAAACATGTCATTTTTTCAGTATTTATGCGGCTTTTCAGCCGTTTTCATAGTGGCAACATAGGTTGGAATTCCGGGAATCCAGGATTCATCAGAAAAAGGGGATCAACTGCCCGCAGAACCGGATGTGCTTCGCGATCGAGGATCCGTGCCTGACCTTCAGCGTGCCGGCCTACCAGACCGCATGCGGCGCTGTGGATATCACTATGCACACTCTGGAGAGATTCTTTAATAAAGGAGATCATACGGAGCTTACCGATGCCATAGCATGCTCTATCATGAGAGAAAATAACAGGGCAGCTAAGATCTGCATAGAGGATCCGACCAACTACGAGGCAAGGGCCACCATGATGTGGGCAAGCTCGCTTGCCCACAACGATCTGACCGGACTTGGCCGCGGGAAATTCCTCCAGCTTCACCAGTTCGAGCATGCCTTAAGCGCCCTCTATCCTGAGATAGCCCACGGGGCCGGTCTTGCTGCCCTCTGGCCTGCCTGGGCCCGCTACAATATGCCTTACAATATGGAACGCTGGGCTCAGTTCGCTGAAAATGTATGGGGTATAAAGGCTGATGCAGCTCACCAGGAGGAGGCTGCCTCAAGGGCCATAGATATGCAGGAGGCCTACTACCGCTCTATCGGAATGCCTGTCACTCTCCGCGAGCTCTCCGACAGAATCAGCCAGGACGACCTTGTGACGCTTTGTGATATGGTATCCGAAAACGGGAATCGTATCCTTGACGGGCCAAAGCCGCTTGACCGTTCTGATATACTTGCTATCTTCAGGAATGCATACTAAAAGAGGGGCCATGGGCCCCTTTTTATTTTATTAGTTTTACCAGCTCGCCCTCAGGCATTGGCTTATAGAAGAGATAGCCCTGGATCAGGTCGCAGTCGTTTTCCCTCAGGAAATCGTACTGCCGCTCAGTCTCCACTCCCTCTGCGACTATTGTCGCACCGAGGCTATGGCCCATGTCTATAGTCGATCTGACTATAGCACGGGATACCCTGCTTGTTTCGATCTTTTTGATGAAGCCTAGATCCAGCTTAATAGTATCGAACTCAAAGCTTTCAAGCGTTGAAAGAGAGGACATGCCGCTTCCGAAATCATCCAGAAGTATCATGATGCCTAACTCCTTCATCTCATTAAGAAGTCCAAGTCCATCAGACTCAAGCACGGCATAGGCCGACTCTGTGACCTCGACCTTTATCATATCCCTGATATCCTTATACTCTCTGAACCTGCTTATCAGATAATCCATAAGAGTCGGATTATAGAAGTCTATCCTTGACAGATTTACTGCGCATGGCAGAGGTGCAAGCCCTGCCTTCATCCTTCCCACGTTAAAATCAAGGACAGAATCGACCATGAACCTTGTGATCTTTGATATATCACCGTTCGCCTCTAGTGCCGGTATGAATATGCCGGGCGAAAGCATACCCATCTTTGGATGATCCCATCTGATAAGGGACTCAGCGCTTTTTATTTCCTTAGTTGCTGCATTTACGACAGGCTGGAAATATGGTATCAGCT
Organism: Candidatus Weimeria sp. HCP3S3_B5; assembly: GCF_052064335.1. Taxonomy (NCBI): domain Bacteria; kingdom Bacillati; phylum Bacillota; class Clostridia; order Lachnospirales; family Lachnospiraceae; genus Candidatus Weimeria; species Candidatus Weimeria sp. HCP3S3_B5. Next base: position 1,556 of record NZ_JBQHVU010000030.1, read on the forward strand.
CGCCCTTTTCTATAGCCTTATCTACCTGATGGATAAGGGTCTGCTTTGTCACGAAATCATCATTCATCGACTGGTCAAAGACCGCACAGTAACTCTGCTTCTCACAGCGGATGCTTTTCTCAGCCAGATGGGCATAGTCTATAAGCGAAGATATCTGGCAATCGCGATCAGTGACATGACAGATTCCAAGTCGTATATGAAGAGTATACTCCATAGAGCCGTAGGACATCCGTCTTGTCGTGACATGCGAGATGCTTTCCGCAGTAAGATTCCTGTTCTCTACAAGTATCACGAAATGATCTGCCTCAAGACGTCCTATTACAGCCGGATGCAGCTCATCCTTCAAGGCATGCTGCTCGTCAAATATTATCATATCGCCGTTCTTCCTGCCGAAGAGAGTATTCAATGCCTTGAAATTGTCAATGTTGGCATAGATGACAGAATATGAGAGGCTCTCATCCATATGTCTTAGTGCACATTCACAGGCTCTTAAGAAGCCCTCTCTGGAATACTCATCTGTCATCCAGTCGTGATCCAATATGGTCTCTATATCCATTATTGAGGCTACAAGTCCACTGTCACGGCTGTCTCCGGGATAGATACGCAGACTCTTCGTACTTATCCCTTCATCGGTCCTCACATGAAAGGCCCTGGTAAAGACCCCTGTCCTCTTTATCTCCTTCTTTACATCTGATATCTGTGTCTGGTCTATAATCGCCTGCTTCTCGTCATCGACCGAAAGCCTCTCAGAGATCTCATTTATAAGCTCATCATAGGTCCTTACCGTCAGGTCAGAAATCCCCTTCCTCTTAAGCTTATCGTCGTAATAGACAAATCTGATGCTGCCATTCCTTCCTATATGGAAAATCGCATCAAAGCCGCTGGCTTCCGGGAGCCTGAGATCCATGTTCGTAGTCCCCTTTCCACCTGTATATACCTCTCCGCTATAAAGCCTGTATTTCCTCTGATCCTCCAGTACAGTTCCCTCTCCAAAAAAATAAGTTCTTCCTTCATTTATGAAAAAATAGCTGCCGTCTGTGATCAGGTATATCCTGCGCCCTATACTCCGCGGCATAAGGATATCCTCGATCAGATCCATACCGTCAAAGGTCTGCCTGGCATAATACTGTATATGGGGAATGATATTCAGCCCGGTAAGTCCCAGTCCCTTAAGCTCATAGCAAAAGTCCGGGTCTGATGCCTCTCCCGGCAGCTCCGGCATCATAAGGACATCTGCGGCCGCATTTAGAGTTCCGGCACTCTCACCTATAAAGATACCGTTAAAACCGTAAAGCGCTTCCTTAAGCCCTGCTTTCTCTATAAATGCATTCTCGCCTGGCCCATGGCCTCCTGCCAGATACAAGACATCAGCCCACTGCATCAATTCATCAAGCGGCTCCTCTGTCCAGCTGTCAAAGATCCTTATCTCATCAAAAGAAAAACCGGAAAGCTTTAGTGCATCCCCGATCTTTCTTCTGTAAAGATCATTTCCCTTCTGATCGTCCGGATCGGCCGCAAACAGAAGGATCCTTGAATCCTTCTTCCAGTATCTGCCAAGCCGCCTGGCCATTCCATTTGTCTCGTATACAGGCCTTGCCCCGTATCCGTCTCCAGAATAATACTCCGTAAGACTACTAATAAGAAAAATAACCATAACCCCTCCGGCTGCTTATTCCTTATCATATTTACATCTATAAGTGTATTTTATCATATCACGGAAGGGATGGGAACCGGTAGTTTTGATTCTGGGATAGTCCCATAAAAGATGTTCGTCAGGTATTAGTCTGTCTTACCATCGGAAACAAGCCCCTTTATCGTATAATTCGCCTTAGGATACTTTTCTGATGGGTCCCATTGATATCCCATCCTTTTGAAGTATTTGTCATTGCCATATCTCTTAGTCGTTATATCTATATTCGTCCATTTATTCTTACCTACATTTACCAAATTCCATACATGTCCGAGTCCTCTTTCATCATACTTTAGTCTGTTGTCTATACCGGCAGAATCCAATACAGCCTGAAGCGCCTCTGCCTGCCCCTGACACACAGCATAGCCATCAAAAAGAGCACAAGCCAGCTCTGAACCATGCTTTCCTTTAGGAACAGCATTCTTCCCAAGTGCAACTGCCAGCATCCCGTGATCATACTTTATATATTTCTCAAGATAGTTCGTTACTGCAATGATGTTTTTTTCATTTGATCTGTTCTTTCTGACATACTTTTTCTTTATCGCATTAATCCTTTTTGTAACACTTATAGGCGCTACCTTGACCTTACATGTAGTCTGCCTGCCATTAGCCGTGAGTATTATGGTTGCAGTTCCAGGATTCAGTCCCCTGATAAAACAGGCGTTTCTGTCATTAATGATCCTGATGATCGATCTATCAGGCGTTGACAGGGTATACTTCTCCTCAAATGGGTTAAAAACGAACTGATCTGGAAATCCCTTTTCATCCAACTGTTTGATCGACATAGTCTGATCCTTTTTCAGATATGGCGGAAGCATAGGGCACATTGTGATCTTATCGTTGCTAAAGCCCGCAGGGAGTCCATTACCATTTTCACAATAAACTCCTGAACCCTCAAGAGCTCCTTTTCCTGCCTGTCTTATCTCTCCATTTATCACTATCAATCCGCAGTCTTGGAAAGCATCTTCAGAAGCATAATTTACTGTACTGCCTATATTGACCTTATGGGTACTGGAAAATGATCCCTCGCCAACCGAGTCTATTTCAAATGGACAGTCAATTTCCCTGCAATCCTCAAAGCTGTAATCACCAATTCGTCTAAGGCTTGATGGCAGGGTAAAAACCGGTCCGCCTTCAAAGCAACATCTTCCCACCTCACACAAACCTTCCGGCAGCTCAAAATGCTTCACAGGGTCATCTATTTCACTATATCCCAGCCTGTTAAAGCAATCGTTACCTATTGTAAGTGAATTGCCATTTCTTGGTAAAAATCTGACACAATCGCAATAATCAAATGAATCCAGAATATAGCTTACAGTGGCTGGTATCGTTATCCTTTTAGCTGCCGATACATACCAATCTGCACTTTCCTTATATTTACATTTGCCAAATGGAACTGCATTCAGACCCATTATCACATTCACATCATCCGGAATGGTTATATCTGTATCTGTCCCTATATAATCAAGCAGTATTCCATCGTTTATGATAAAACCATTTTCATTTCTTGCTGACATATATAGCTTCAGATAATAAAGCAGATCTTCATTCTCATTGAGATAAACAAAACCATCATCCAGTCCTGAAAATTTCTTATATGAATAATCATCCACAAGCGAAAAATCCGGCTTCTGATCCAGATAGCCGCTGAATGCAAGTCCACCATCTCTCTCGCCCATTCTACTAATCACCTGTTCAAAAGTAAAGGTATTCGATGTTTCCTCTGCACAGGCTGTCATCCACCATTGCGGCATAGCAAAAATCAGGATTACCGAAACAATGCAGATGATCCCAAGCTTTTGAATTCTGTTTTTCATAGTTGATTTCTCCTTTAATACACCTAATCCACAGGTACCGGTCATTAAGTCAAAGCCGCCAGTCCTATTGAATGTCCCAGTTCTCTCTCCTGCTTACAAAATTATGTCACATCCTTGTTCACTTATCCAGCTTATCTTTGTCCATTTCATCAAGCATAATATTGGTCCTTTCCATCATGCTGATGAAGAGCCGTCATTTATCGTCATCGGGTTCTGGTACATCCTTGCCTCCTGACAGAATGAAGTCCATCAGGAATTCGTTCACACGGTTATTGACACGGAACATAGGCATCGTCTTTCCATCTATCTCAGAAAAATAATGTGCAGCCTTTTCTTTTACTACTGTATCTTTAAGAGCTGTGAAACGCCCATATTCATTGATGTTGTCCTTCGTTACATGCGCATTCATAAGTTCTGTCAGTTTTTCCTCTGAAAGCCCTAAGTATCTACCCAGTCTCCTGATCTGGTCACTCTTGCGGTCGTGCTTGTATGATGCGATATAGTCGGAAAGCATCCATCCCTCATGCAGCTTAGCATCGCCAGTCTGTACATCATGCAGGAAAAGATTTGCAAATTTCTGATCCTCCTGCGACAGGAAGGCAAAAGACTTGTGCAGCTCCTCAAGAGTGCCATTCCTCTCTTCTTCTGACACGCCGTCCTGATTCAGCTGCTTCATCCACTTATCGAAGCGTGAATTCATGTAATCATTGTCTATAATCCCTGTGTTCTGATCAGTCAGATACGGATCAATGATAAAAGGCACATCTCCATCACCATCAGGACCAGGGCCGGACTTCCGCAGCTCTCTGTATCGCTGGTTCAGGATATCATAGGTCTTCTCGTCTATGAGCATCTCAATCGTACCAGACTTCTCATCATCCACGGTCAGAGGATAGGACTTCTTATCCCAGGTGAATCCCTGAATCTGTGCAGCCTGCAGGTATGTAGAGAACTCCCTGAACAGCTTCGCAAACTTCGCCCTCGCGGCAATATCCTCCGGCAGCCTGTCGAGATCAGGAATTCCTACATGGGTAAAGATATCGATCATATCCTGACCCTTCTCATTCATGTGGCGGATATTGTCCGGAAGATGGTCAGCAAAAAGTCCTCTAGGCTTATCACCCGAATACAGCTTCACTGCTTCTTCTATATTTCTCTTCATCGTATGAGGATAGCGGTAATATCTGATGGAGCCAAATGGCTTCTCATTGATATTGAAAAGACGGTTCGTCCGTGAGAAAGCCTGTATCAGATTCTGATATACGAGCACCTTGTCAAGATAGAGCGTATTAATCCATTTAGAATCAAAACCTGTAAGCATCTGATTCACGACAATCAGCAGGTCAAGCTGCTTTTCAGGCTTAATTCGCTCGTAATGCTTCTTGTGTGCAAGTCTTGCGGACACGTCCTTTTTAAATCTAGCATATCCCCCAATATCGAAGTTCTGACCATACAGAGAATTGTAATCTTCGATCATCTCCTTCAGACCGTCTTCCTTGTCGAGAGACTTCTTCCCACCCTCATTATCGATCGTCGGGTCGAAAAGCCCTGTTACCTTCAGGTCCGGTGCCATCTCTCTGAACTTCCTGTAATAGCGGATAGCCTCAGGAATGCTGCTCGTCGCAAATATCGCATGGAACTTATTATTCCGGCTCATGGTAAGCCAGTTCTCTACGATGTCCTCCACCACAGCAGTCTGAAACTCATCTGACTCATACTGCTCCTTTGGAAAATAGTCCTCTATCCCCTTCACATACTTCCCGTCTTCTTTTTTCTCGCCAACCATAGGGACATCATTGATGAAATGATAGTATCTGTCAGAGCTGGCCGGATCTGCAAGGATCTCTTCCAGTGATCCGCCGCCAGCTTCACGAATTGCGACCTGCTGACGTACATCCTTATCACGATATACCATGACCATCGAAGGATTGAATCCCAGCACATTTTTGTCTCTGATGCCGTCTGCAATACTATATCTGTGAAGTTCATCTCCGAAGATATCTGCAGTAGTATTCATTGCCTTCTCATTTTCTTCAAAAACAGGAGTTCCTGTGAATCCGAAGAAAAGTGCATTCGGAAATGTAGCCTTTATCGTAGTAAGCATCTCGCCGAATGTCGATCTGTGGCACTCATCTATAATGAAAACGATACGCTTCGTTTTGATATTCTCCAGGTCTTTTGCGCGCATTTTCCCCTCGGCATCCTCACGGATATTGCTCATCTTCTGGATAGAAGAAACGATCAGGGTATCCTTCGGATCTATGCTTTTCAGCTTACTGATAAGAGTGATTGTGTCCTCAGTCTCCTGCACATTGTCGGCATTGTCCGCAAAGGCACGGTACTCCTTGAGTGACTGCGTGCCGAGCTCCACCCTGTCCATCAGGAACACAACCTTATCAGCATCCTTAGAATTCGAAATGAGCTGAGCCGACTTGAACGAAGTCATGGTCTTGCCTGAGCCGGTGGTGTGCCAGACGTATCCGCCGAGCTGCCGCCCGTCCTTCCAGTCATTCTTTGCAACTCCGTCCGCTATCTTATCAGCCGCGTAGCACTGGTAGCTTCTCATGACCTTGAGCACGCCGTCAGAATCGTCGGCCACAGTATAGAAACCAATCATCTCGTGCGCCATTGGTATTGACAGGACAGATGATGCAATGCGCCTCCAGTCATTTATCGGTTCATTATTGAAATCTGCCCAGTGAAAATAAAAGTCGGGATTGAATCTGCCATCCGGTCCCGGATTCGCGAAATACAGCGTCTCCTCAGGATTCATTGCGAAGAACACCTGCACCAGAGAAAAGAGTCCTGTAAACACTCCCTCATGCGCATACTTCTCGATCTGGTTGCATGCCTCCTGAACCGGCACTCCGCTCTTCTTCAGCTCTATATGAAAGACCGGCATTCCATTGATGAGAAGCATCAGATCCCCTCGCCTGTCCTGAAGAACCTTGTCGTGTCTTGGGAAAATTGGCTGCTCCACTATCTGATATCTGCTCTGCCCGGCTGCAATCTCCATCCTGTCGTAGATCTTCAGACTCACTTCCTTGCCATAATGCATCTTATCATCGGGATTCTTTCGCATAATAGCCACTGTCTTTCCATTGATGAAACCATTGAGTGCCAGCGGCGTGCGAAGCTCCTTTATCTGCTCTATGAGCTGATCCATCTCCTCCTTCACGAGAGGCTTGTGGTCGAGCCTGTCGATATCCTGGTTGTTCTCAAAAAGGATCTGCGCCCAGTTGTCTATCAGCTGCTGCTCAGTCGGATGATGGATGACCTCTTTTTCCCATCCATTACTCTGGAGTGCAGCGATAAGGGCTGCCTCAAAATCCGCTTCTTTATCAAATCCAATCATTTTTTTCTCCTCAATTCTAATATCCTCTGCTTCCGCACTGAGTTCCGCTCTGAATAGCGTATTATTCTGCGAATTTTTCTTCCTTATCCTTGATTTTATATGCAATATGGCGTTTTTAAACCATCTCTATAGGACAGCGTAAGTATTTGTTGTCACCTCCAAATTTTATTTCGCTTTATAACCTCCACTCATCTATGCAAACATCTTTTCTAACATTGATTTCTTAATATTCACCAATTTATCCAACTCACGCTGATGAAGAGTAATAATGTTGTCGAGGTCTTGAAAAAAGCATGCAATTTTATGCTGTTCTGGCAAAGAAGGCACATCAACAAGAAAGTTGTGCATATCTGAAGCAAGAATATGTTTTATTGTATTACCCTTTGTTATATCATTAATCTGTCGTTTTGCCTCATCAGTCTGATACTCCGCATTAAGAAAGTATGGATCAGTTTCTACCTTCTGATTCTGAAACATGATAAGTGCATGAGCAGCAGTGTTATCAAGGCTTTCAGGAATTACAGCCGAGTGTCCAACATGACCAGACTGCACCATAACAATATCGCCAGTATGTAGCCACTTATCCCTCTGTTTATTATAAAATTCGTCGTTAATAAATATCTGAGAATTTCTATTTATTGAACCATCTTTCACATTGTTTGACTCCAGATAAAAATGTCCTTCATCAACATAATAAGGTGTTGCTGTTCCTACGAATGCATTTCTTATAGTACCGTATATCTCAGATAGTTTACGCTGTTCCCAAACGTCAGTAAATCCTTCAAATCGAATTTCTGGAACCCTAGCGCCATTTTGAGGGAACATTTTTTCGAGCATCGATTTTTTTACAGAAAGCAGTTTTTTATGCTTACGCTGATGAAGGGTGATAAGGTTATCTATTCCCGATAAATAGGCAGCAATTTTATGCTGTTCAGCCAAGTATGGAGATACCATTATCTCAATCTCACTTAATGCTGGGTACTTCAAATTCCAGTTATCTGATGTAATCCCTTGGGAATTCATTTGGAAAACATGCGTCATATCACTGCGTTTAAAAAGGTACGAAATACACTTTGAATCAACTACATCAGTAATCGGTGAAAGCACCGTATATGCAGGACTTACAATACCTTCATACGGTGAATACCCACTTGCTCCTTGCCACATTCTCATAGAGTTGTAGGCAATATCCCCTACGCATACTTTCTTATATTTCGACTTATTATCATTGGAATTATCATGTCTTCCAAGCTCAGAAAACTTCTTGATTCCCTCTCCGATTGTTACAGAGATTAATTCTCCCTCTGGCATACTTTCCTTGCGTTCTGTGAAGCATTCTCCCAGCTTACGCTGTTCCCAATCATCCGTGAACCCCTTGAATCTTATTTCCGGTGCTTTCCTTTCGTTCATATGAATCCCTTCCTGAATAGTCTAATCTTTCATCTCTACAAACTCTGCGAACCTTGGCAGCTGGAAACACAGCTTCCCGCGTTCTGGCGAATATGCCAGGCCGCGCTTTATCAGTCTGGCGCGATAGGCAAACGGATAACCCATGTTCATTCAAGCATCTTTCTGAACTCTTCTATTCCCTCTATATCTTCGAGCGATCCTGTGAGCTCCGACATCATCTCCGACAGTGACTTCTCTGTGTCATGGATCTCGTTCTCGATGTCCTGGTAGGTGTCTGAATACTTGGATGACAGCTCTGTGACCTTCTTTGCAAGCGCATCGATAATCGCATCCGGAAGTGCCATGATGCCATCTACTATCGGGGCTATCCACTTTTTTTCAAGAAGCATCTTCGCATCAGTATCTGTCAGATTCTCGATTGTCTCCTTCGTCTTCAGAACCAGTGCCTCAGAATCCTTCTTCACCTCTGACTTCAGACTCTTCTCTTCCTTGTTCAGCTTCTCAGCCTTCTGAAGCTCTGCAATGAGTGGAGATGAAGGATCATCAGCCTTCAGGGTCTTTATCATTGCCGGGATATTCTTCGTGACAAACTCATCATTCATATCGTTCAGAGCATCGGAGATCGTCTCCTTGTCATCCTCTGAGAGGCTTTCGATGATTGTATCGTACTCTGATGGAATTTCCGACAGGCGGTCTTTTTTCGCATCAATTGCTGAGAGATTATCTGACAGCAGCTGCCTCTGCACGAGATCAAATGGCAGAATATGCCCCTTCCATCCATTCTGGACTTCAATTATCTTGTCGCCCTTTTTCTTCTCGTCCATAAGCGGATCGACCACCTTTACAGAAGCCATCCCCTCTGCCTGGATCAGCTCCAGGTCCCCTGAGATGTCCGTATAAGCTGAATTGAAAATCTCGTATGCCACGTATTTGTCCACCAGACTGTCATCATCGAATCTGCTGAAAATATCTGTCGTGATCTCATCCTCAGTCTTCACTATCGAAAGGGTCTCTGCATTATCGATAAGTTCGGATGATAACTTTTCTCCGAAATCAGCGAAACGACCCCTGTATGCCGACATGAATTCCAAAACGTCTGCATTATCCTTGATCGCTGTCTTGACATCAGCGGCCTGTACCTTCGCATACTTCCCATCGGTCTCGAAAAGGTCATCCTTCAGAGTCGGAAATGCCTTCCAGTATTTATCCAGTGAAGCAAGCTCTGTCTCCGGAATCCCGCCGAACATGGACGCATAGATATCCCAGCTCTCGGCACTTTCTGAAGAATCCACATAGCGGGGGATGTTCAGATTGTAATTATTCGCCCTTATCTCGTCACGGCTCACGCGCTTCGAATACTTCGGTATCTCGAGACGCTTCGTGACTGTATCCGTGATTTTTCTTATATCGCAGGCTCTAAGCTTATTATTCTTTCCTTCCTTTGTGAAGCCCTTCGATGCATCGACAATCAGTACATCGGTATTCTCACGCTTCTGTCGGAGTACAATGATGATAGTAGGTATGCCTGTCCCGAAGAAAATATTTGCAGGCAGTCCGATTATAGCATCTATATTGTTCTGCTCTATGAGATTCTTCCTGATCTCACCCTCTTCACCGCCACGGAACAGCACTCCGTGCGGAAGTACGATAGTCATGATTCCGTCCGGCTTCAGATGATAGAGGTCGTGAAGCAGAAAAGCGTAGTCTGCCTTTGACTTCGGAGCCAGACCGTATCTGGAATAACGTAGATCATTTTCCTTTTCAGTCGGATCCCATCGCTGCGAATATGGCGGATTCGATACCACGGCATCCACATACAGCGGCTCATAGGTTCCCGTAGGATCTGAATCATCGAAATATGGCCAGTCCTCCTCGAGGGTATCGCCATTCCTAGTGACGATATTGTCCGGAAGTATTCCCCTCATGACGAGGTTCATTCTGGTGAGGTTATATGTATTTGCCTTCAGTTCCTGTGCATAGTATCTGATACGGTTCGGATCATCCATGTACTTTGCGATTGCGTGACCGATATTGATGAGGAGCGAACCGGAACCGGATGTGGGATCATATATCTTTATCTCATCACGTCCATTCAGATGATAGGCTATGATCTCCGACATCAGCACTGACACCTCATGTGGGGTATAGAATTCTCCTGCCTTCTTCCCTGCGTTTGCAGCGAACTGGCTGATCAGATATTCATAGATGAATCCCAGCACATCATAATCACTCTTTCCATCCATCGGTATCTCATCAATCAGATGGATGAGGTCGCTCACGGCCTTGGTCTGCGTCTTCGTATCACTTCCAAGCTTGCTTAAGCCTGTCTCAAGAGTATTGAATATGCCTTCGAATACCTTCTTGTGCGATGGCGATATCAGGCGTGCAAAAGAAGACAAGGCGGTCCTGACATTGTCTACGGTGAAGTCCGACCCCACGCCGATCCATGTCGAGAACATATCCTTATAAGCTATGAAATACCCCAGGCTCTGCTGTGCATTGGATACGGTCTCTGCATCATCCTCATTCACGTACTGCTTTATGTCATCTTCCGAATAGTCCTGTCTCTTGAGCCACCTGTGCTCCTGATCCGACAGATACTTATAAAAAATGAATCCGAGTATATAGTCCTTGTACTCATTTGCCTCTATCTTCGACCGCATACGGTTCGCAGATTCCCAGATCTTTGCTGCAAGCTGCTGTTTGTTCATCTGATGATGTATCCTCTCTTATTTTCCAATATATGAACCATTATAATCTTTTTACTGTTTCTTGTCACACTACTTCAAACTCGATCTTGACGGGATTTAAAAGCACGGTTCGCGCTTAACGGTGCCTGTCACCAGATGTCGTATGCTGTTAAAACCTCGTTTTATGTCAAATATGCTTTATCAGCCTTCCATCCATGTACATTTAGTACATGATTAAGATTATTATTGTTGTTTCTGCAACAGAAAATATCGGACTAAGGATTTATAGTTAATATCAGCAAAAAGATATACAACTGCAAATCGTACAAGGAGGAAAGACAATGGACAAGTATGTATGCGGACCATGTGGTTATGTTTATGATCCTGAGGTGGGGGATCCGGATAACGGAATAGCACCGGGAACAGCGTTTGAGGATCTTCCGGATGACTGGGTTTGTCCGGTATGCGGAGTAAGCAAGGATCTGTTTGAGAAAGAGTGAGGTGACTATATGAAAGCTTATGTAGATCAAGATATATGTATCGGATGCGGTATGTGCTCTGGTATAGAGCCGGATGCTTTTCGTATGAACAGTGATGGCAAAGCAGAGTGCTATGCAGAGGGCTATGATGCAAAAGTTCAGGAAGCCATTGACAGTTGTCCGGTAGGCGCTATTTCTGAAAAATAACATTACTCATCACGGGCTCGTGCAAAAACGCGCGGGCTCTTTTCTTTGTCCACTCTCTCTGAAGACAAGGGATTTTTTCCGAATTTTATTTCATAGAATATATACCCATTATCATCCTCTGCCAAAAAAAGCCATAGTGTCTTCACCTCGAAAACACTATAGCAGTCTTTAAACCCGTGTCAATTATACTCGGATCATATTTACTAAAATCAATCCGAGGAAAATGTGTAAACCGGCCGCATCATGATTGCCTGTTGCAATGTCGTTTATATATCTCCTGCTATAGTATAAAGTTCCTTCTGTTTACTGCTTGATTCAGCTTCTGTAAATATTTGAATTGCGATAAGGCCCTTTTTATCAGGTTCATCCTTGTTAACTGAATAAAGACAAATAACAACCATGTATCTGGTTCCGTTTCTAGTCTCAACATTCCGAAGTTCCCAGGCATCATATTCTCTTTTAATTACACCTTCACTTACAGATTTTGACATCACTTCTTTTGGAGCTCTTTGCCATTTCACCACATCAGAATCAAATGTATTGATCATCTCTGATATCTGTTTTCTTATCTCCGGCCTTTTCTTCAGCTGCGGACAGAGTTTCTGATATATCGGCTCTACGTTTTTATCCATAATAGCCTGCATCACTATTCCCTGGATATCATTTTCTCGTTTCTTCTTCTGATATTCTCTTATGCTGTTCTTTATAGTATCAACATACCTGGACACGCCGCAGGATGTGACTGACAGCGACAGCAAACCGATCATTATAGCTACTCCGAGTTTTTTTATTCTTCTCTTATTTGAATTCATCCCAGTACACCCATTGGTTAATTTATATTTAATAACTCAAACTTCGCACTTTAAAAAGTGCCTTTGTACCTTGAAAAATCAATAAAAAGTGGCAATTAAAAAGGCAGAATCGCCTTATATCTGGTATAATAGTTTCGACCA
>NZ_JBQHVU010000031.1:0-10920 GCF_052064335.1 Candidatus Weimeria sp. HCP3S3_B5
ATGTATATACTAAAAAAGCGTGCCGCAAAATGCAACACGCTCTGGTAGGAATATTTAGTTAACTCAGATAATAAAATGCAGTTTTTGTGACGCCGGAGGGAATTTTAATTTAGCGTATGACACCAAGATGAACGAAAGTGAACTTGCCGAGTATGTCCGTCAGAAGGGTCTGTTTGTCGAGCAGATAAAAGCTTGGAAAGACGCTTGTCTTCAGGCAAATGGCGGCGTTGCCAAGTAGGCTGCCGAGCTCAATAAAAACTCAAGGAATCCGAGAAGGAGAAAAAGAAGCTGGAGAAAGAGCTGCGTCGTAAGGACAAGGCTCTTGCCGAGACAGCTGCTTTACTGGTTCTCAGAAAAAAAGCAAATGCGATCTGGGGGGATCCAGAGGACGAATGATCAGTACCTCAGATCGCGAGAAAGCTGTCAAACTGATCAGAGAGGCCGTTGTTGCCGGGTGCCGTTCACCCCGAGCCTAAAAATAAGCACAGTCAGTCAGAGCGCCAGAGGATCGTTGATATCTGTAATAGCTCCGACTATTCCAGTATGCCGCCTTGTGAAATCGTTCCTGCTCTTGCAGACAAGCCTGTGCACAGGACCGTCACAACTCATGTGGCCACAGGGCCAAACCAGGTCTGGATGTGGGACTGACCTACCTCAACGGACCAGTTAAGGGACAGTTTTACTACCTGTATCTGATCTCAGATTTATTCAGTCGTGACATCATCGGCTGGGAAGTTTGGGAAGAACAGACAGATGAACTGGCCAGTGTACTGATACGCCAAACCTGCCTGAAACAGCAGCGTCTTTCCACACAGCCACTGGTTCTTCACTCCGACAACGGCTCTCCAATGAAAGGGGCTACTATGCTTGAAACGCTTTATAAACTCGGCATCACACCTTCTAATTCACGGCCGCGTGTCAGCAATGATAACCCATATGCTGAGAGCTTGTTCAAAACTTTGAAATATCGTCCAAATTATCAGCCGAAAGGATTTGAAAATCTGGGCGAAGCTGACCGTATTGTGGAAAAGCATCACGAGCTCACGAACAGGCAAAAGCAGCTCATCCGGCGAGGAGGAATGGTCGTCCTACCAGAGACTGGACGCTCCCAGAAAAGGTCTATCTGAATCCTGACAGGCAGGATGGACAGACAACGATTAATGACCAAGTGGAATCGGTAAGTGCCTGAAATGTCTCAGACACCTGCCATAAATAATTTCAACTTTTACTGACAACTACCTTGACATTGAGCAATTGTCAGACAGGGAGACCATTTGATATAGCTGCGGATACGTTAAAATATTTTAACAAATTAAATAGCTCTGTTTGAATAATATTAAAGTAACTTTTTATTGAAATTAAATCTTTACTATGTCTATTTATAACAACGTACATCCGGATCATCCTTTAAACGCATTTATAAGTTCATTGTGTGATGATGACTTTGCCAAAACTCCAGATGAATATCAGAAGCGCAAGAAATACTGTGTTATAAGACGGGAGCTTCAGCTACTTCTTGAATCAACGCATCTTTTTATTATCTATAATTTTGATGAAGAATACGCATCTTCTAGGTCTACACGGAATCAGTATCTTCATTATCTGGACAGATGTGATCTTGTTGTCTTCTTAATTGATAATAAAGACGGCATTTCTGATGGAGTTCGTAAAGAGTATAAAGAGGCTATAGAAAAGAATAAAAACTGTTACTACATTATCTGCAATCATGATGATGCTCCTAAAACGGAGATACAGGAGAAGCTAGAATCATCTGCTATTGATAAACCAAGATTTAAGGCAATTAAAGAATTTGAAAAAGCTGCAGAGGTTGCCTATAAATCGGTAATGTCGGATCTTATCTTTCATTATCAGTTTGAAGATGAAAAGCAGAAGAAAAATGCACCTTCAGAAAACATTTTGGATGCTTCTAATAGTATTAGTTCCTTCAGTGTAGTTAATACAGCGAGCCTTGAAGTATTTGAAAGTGAAAATGAATCTGATTTATCTGATGAGCAGGTCTCGGAAACTCAAGCTGTTTCATTGAGAGGTTATTTTAATGGGGATAAAGCAACCTGTAAAGCAGATATAACCGCTAAATCAGAAAAAGCTTCTGAAGTAGTTGATGAAAATCAGAGTCCAAAGGTCAGGCAGGATAGTAGGCATAGTAAAAATCATAAGACATATAATTTCCATTTTGATAAGAGGTTTTATGATGCGCCGAAGGAACTGGCAACATATTTATATGACTGCATGGTTTTAGGTGGACCAAGGGCTTTTGAATTTAAAAATGCTAACAAGACTAGAACTACACCGATTGTTGCAGATACACTGCAATTCTTGTCAACATTAATCGGTAGATCTGCGTTTGAAAATGATTCTTTTGATAATTTGACAAATCTTATTATTGATAAGCAGGATACTCTTCTAAAGCCTATTGTTGCTCAGAGGTTATTTGCAATAAAGTCTTATCATTATGGTAACGTGCAAGATGCAATAGATCATATACATAGGGCTTTAGACATTGCCATCGAGATCAACAAAGCTGTTGATTTTGCAGATTCTGATAAATCCTTGGAATCTAAAGATCCACAAATTATGGCCGAAAAAGACAAGTCTAGTAGTATACCTGAATGGATTTTAAATGATATTGCGCTCGATCTTCGAAATATGATCTCCATCAATGCCAAAATTGAAAATAATCTTGAATTGGGATTCGGTATTGGAAATGAAGGTCAGCAAATTTTAGATGATTCGTCTGAAACTGTTTATTACCCTTTGATTGATCGAAATGAAAATTATTTTTATGAAAAGATAATTGAACGGTATGAAAAGAACTACCTTCAATCCCCGTATACAGTCTTATTTGGCAGCTCTTTCGATCATGTCTTTAAATTTATAGCAGATATTTATTGGATTGCTTTATTAAACGGTTCATTTACTCAGGTAGAAATTACGAGTCAGCGGCTAATCACAGCGCTTAGAATGCTTGTTAATACATATGATGATCATCTCCCAGTAGTTGAACTCTTCAGATTGATACTAATAAGAAACGAAAAAATTAAAGAGAATATAGGTGACATCTTAAGAACTTATCATGGGGATACCGATATTCTGAATGCTCAAGAGGCAAAATCAATTTTTCAGAGTATTGAATGGATGCCAATAGATATCTTACGAAATCAAGCTGAGTTCGAATTTGTAGCAAATTTTTCCTGTTACTGTGATGATGAGCTATTCAAAAAATGCATAATTCGGCCTTTAGATAATACTTTGAGCTGGGCAAAAAACCCCAAACGAATTTACCTGAACGACGAAGATAAGTTTAGATTTTATGATGGCTTAATCAATCGTGGGTTGCCTGGTAAGATGGTTGATTTTGCCCTTACACTTTTTGAAAATACTAAAGCACTGGAAACACTGACTGCTTTGAAAAGAGATGTTTGCAAGCATCTCAGAAATATTGACTATAGTCAAATAGATAAGACAAAGGTTGACAAACTTTTAAATGAACTTATACCAATGTTTTCATTAGATGATAGTGTGGATAATGTTGATATAGATAACAATATAGTTGAAGGAGAAACTGAGCATACTGGAGCTGAATCGGAAAAAAATGACAAGTCAACCAGCTTTCACAGATCTCTAACGATAGAGTTTAAGGATAATCAATACCTTATTGGTGTACTTATCCAGATAGCACTTTCAGCACCAGAGTATAAGGAACGAATCAAGGATGTAATTAAAGTCGCACCTGCAGAGTATGTAGAATCATTCAACCTTGAAATAGATGTATCCGAATATAAAAATGATAAATCAATTGACATTTACAAATATATAAAATCATATCTTGATGCTGGACATGCTAATGCTAAGGCGGCAAAGAATGGTACACTTACAGAAGGTGTAAATTACTATGAGGTGATTCGAAACATTATCGAGAGTACTAATGTAGAACTGACTAATGCTCAGGTTGAAGAGATTATCAAGTATGCGTTAACTTTCTTAAGTGTCACAAAGCAACGTGTGGGTCAGAGAGTAACTTGTTGTGAAGTGCTTTCGTTGTTAATTTGCAGATATAAAAAAGCCTTTGATTGGAAATCCCTATCACGGCTGTTATATGAGAAGAAAAATGAGCTCACTGAAGCGGAGAGTGATTTCTTTTTTCATGATTCTCCCATTCAATTACAGTGTGCTTATATCATGCTGCTTACATTTGGTGGATATGCTGGAAATGATGTGCTAATCAGCATACTATCTTCGATTGGAAACGAACAGGAATATGTCAGAATACGTTGTCTTGAAATACTGACTGAAAATTTAAAAATTGACAATGGTGGGAAATTGAGGAAAGCCGTTGTTAATACTATTAGTACATTTACTTTATTCTCATCTGGAACTCATGAGCGGGATACTAAGTACAATTGTGTGAAGTGCTTGATTGAACTTACTCGATATGCAGAGACAAAAGATATTGCACTTCGTCAGCTTATGCTCTTTATGGATAGTGGGATGGCAGAAATAAGACTTGCTACAGTTGCCAGGGTTAAGGATTCAAAGTTTAAGCATAATCCTTATGTTGATGCAATTATGGGTAAAGCAAGAGTGGATCACCATTACTTGGTGAGAAAGGCTGTAGAATCTGCAGATTAGTAAGGCGACAGTGGTGAGAGTTTTAAATTTCACGTGTTCTGTAATGATAAAAGGATAGAATAGTATAATTAATATAGTAAAGCCAAGATAAAGGATAAGCAGATTAATGGCATACAGAAATAAGGTATATGTAAGTTTTGACGCTGACTC
Organism: Candidatus Weimeria sp. HCP3S3_B5; assembly: GCF_052064335.1. Taxonomy (NCBI): domain Bacteria; kingdom Bacillati; phylum Bacillota; class Clostridia; order Lachnospirales; family Lachnospiraceae; genus Candidatus Weimeria; species Candidatus Weimeria sp. HCP3S3_B5. Next base: position 4,801 of record NZ_JBQHVU010000031.1, read on the forward strand.
AGATATTAATTATTATCGTTTGATGCGGGCGTGGACACAGAATGACAATACAAATTTTAATTTTTATGATGCTCACGATGTGAATAATAATTATGATAAGTCAGAAGCATCGATTAAAGCATCTCTTGAAGAACGATTCAGGAACTCTAAAGTGTTTGTGCTTTTAGTAGGCGAACATACAAGATTTCTATATAAGTATGTTCGTTGGGAAATAGAACAGGCGATAAGAAGAGAACTTCCAATTATAGTTGTAAATATTAATGGTATGAGGCAAATGGATGAGGAGAGGTGTCCAGCCATAGTTAGGAATCAGCTCGCTGTACATATCTCATTTAATGAAAAAATACTTCAGTTTGCCTTAGAAAACTGGCCGGATGAGGACGCAAGATATAGGCGAGAAGATAAAATAGGACCATTCCAATATAACTATGATGTATATCGAAGGCTTGGATTATAATATTATCATTGCATATGAATTGGCTTAAGGACAGGGTAAGGGTATTAAAAAATACATTTGGATCTAAAAAGAAGATGTGGGGATATTTTGTAAATATCGCCGCAGTTTTTGGTGCTATTTCAGGAATTGTTGACATTTTACAATTCTTATTTCCAAAAGTGGATTTTGGTATATCCTTTATATGTGGAGGCTTAATTCTCGCAGGAATCATTATCATTCCATATTTCTGGTATCGGAAACCACTAAACTGGGTTCGTACTCTAACTGATTCTGATATCAAAATTCAGCTTATTGTGCGGGATATTTTCAAAACAAAGGCCGATGCCTTTGTGATTCCTACATGTACCACGTTTGATACTACTCTAGAAAATGAGTTTATAAGTGTCCATAGTGTTCAAGGACAATTCGAAGAAAAGTTTTTCAATAATAACATTAACGAGTTGGATTGTAAGATTGAAGATGGTCTAGAGGGGAAAAGTTGTACTGAACTGCACAGAATACATACTAAAAGCAATCGTTATCCAGTGGGAACGGTTAGCGCTATTACTGTAAATAGGGATAGGTATTACTTTACTGCAATAGCGGATGTTAATGAAAATGGAGTCCCAGAAAATGCTACAGTAGCAAACATATCTAGAGCCATTAGTGGCGTGTGGAAAGAAATTCGGTTATGTGGCCATAACGAATCGTTAGCAATCCCTCTGATTGGCACAGGAAAAGCCGGTATTCCAGATGCAAAAGTCGAGGATGTTATAAAAATGACTATTGATAGTTTTATAACAGATACAAGGAATAACACTAGACAGGCTACAAATGAGCTCATTATCTGTATTCATCCTAAGGATTTCGATAAGATAAAAAATATTGATGAAATGGTTAACTATCTTGATTACAGTTGCAGGTTTAGGTAAAACACTTAATGTTAACTAAAAAAAAAGGATGTTTCCATATTCTTTTTTGGAAGGTATTACCATATAAAGTCCCTATTGCGGCGCAGACAATGCTAGCTCTTATGTCTGATATGGAAGGTGCTGATGTAAATTATGTGTTCGATGATTCACCCAATATAAGAATGCAAAATATGCATCTATGTGTTTTTCCACTAAGTGACTGTTCAGTGGTCATGGCATTTTATCACAAGCGTGATAGATATTATAAAGGGTTACTTCATCAATTTCATTCTATTACAGATGGTAAAAAGCTGAAGTACCTAAATTGGCTTACTTTCCGTTTGAACCAAGTCACGCCGCGGAGGAGGTGGTATATGCGTTTTTACTATCACTTATCAATATTTTTATTCTGATGAATGCAGCTGGATTCGCAAATGAAAACTTCATCAAAAAGTATCAGGGCATGACCTTCAGGCCGCCTTCATTCAGGCGACCTCGAGGGGAATTATTCATTCCGCTGAGGATTGTTCATTGTCCGGTAAGGATTGCCGGGATAGACGGTGCTGCGCAGCATGTGTATGAGATTCAGACAGAATGTCTTACGGCAGTTGGTCAGGTATACGGAATAACGGATGCGGTTGAAATGTGATGGCAGTACATGCTTGAGAAACCGTCTTATGAATTCCATGCCGCTGACAGTCATGGCATATCTGTCTGAGCGGTTCTTGCTGCGTGAGATGTATATGTTTTCTGTGCTCATGTGGATATCTCCACAGTGCAGACGGCACAGCTCACTTACACATATGCCCGATGAATACAGAAGTGCGATCTCGGCCTTGTGCTTCGGATTGTCTATCGCATTGATGATGGAGATGACTTCTTCCTGTGTGGGAACGACAGGCAGTTTCTCATCAAAGCGGAGAAGAGGAACCTCCCGCCTGTCCCAGTCCTTGTGAAGGACGTAGTTATAGAAATCCCTCAGCTGACTGATAAAAACGTTGATCGTGCGCGGATTGAGCTTTCTGACATCCTTGAGATACTTTTCGTATGAACGTATCTCCTCCCATGTGACGTCAGAGAGGCTCCTGCCGGGAAGATTTTCTTCTACCCAGTTGATGTAGTTTGTAAGGTATGATGTGTAAGTGGCGATCGTTCCTGTTGCCAGGTCACGTATCGAGAGTATGTCTCTGTTCTTTTCAAGAAGAGCGAGGTTTGTGTCATTCATGAAAATATCCTCCTGTTGGATCTCTGGTGTCTTTAGTATCAGAAATCTGCGGGAGGTGCCCTGAGGCTATTGAAAAATCTTTCAGAATGTTGTATGCTCATTAGTACCGCATGGTGGAACCTTACGGAATGATGCTATTGGGTCGGCAAACACAACAACGATCATCCGTAGGGTTTTCTTTTGCTCATTTTTAGGGCTGCAGTAACATAGTAAAATAAAATCCCGGCAGATGCAATTGTCAGGATCAAGAATATAAGTTTCACACCAGCGGCGTGATTTGGTTCAAATATAGAGGGCAGAGGAACAAAAGACAGGAGCAGATAGCTTTATATGACCATTAAAGATTTTTTCAATAGTGAGCCTTTCCAACTTGCTCTAACCGGCATAGATACCGGGGCAGCTGCTTTATCTGTGATAAGTCCGGAAGCAGGCCTTACCAGCGCGCTTGTAAAGGGCTTTGCAGATATCGCCTCAAATGCAGACGCAGTCAAGATTGATCACTTCATCAAAGGAATGGCAAGTGGCAGCAGCTTTAACAGTGAGAAGTTCACCAATCTGCTGAACACGTATGTGAGCGATGAAGATAATGCCTTCTATGTGTCGAACCTGATGAGGAAGGCTGTACTCTCAGATTCGAGAAAGGTATGTACCGTCATGGGCAGGATCCTTGCTGATAATGTGGATAGCGGACAGAAGTTTTCACCTGATGACATTATCATTGGGAATACTCTGCAGCTGGCATCTGATGATGATCTGGTAGGCTTTTTGGGGCTGATGCGCAATTATCGTAAGCGCCGTGGCGATAACGACTTCATCACATTTCCATACAGAGATCCAGACAAACAGAATCTTCGTCTGGCTGCTGAATGGGCGATGAACGGAAGAATACTTGGACGAAGCACTATTGCAAGGTTTGATGGTGGAAATGGTGTGATGGATTGCCTGGTTACGCCACTTGCTGATAAGCTGATGGATTACTGTGAGGAAGTCAGGCAGATTTGGTAGGGATTAGTTCGTGAATTCATTAAAAGCAGCAGAGATAATTTACCATTATTGCACGTTATGCACACTTGAATCGATTCTTTCAAATAGGACTTTGCGTTTGTCAGATATTACAAAGTCTAATGATAGCGCTGAGCTGACCTGGCTTCTACAGTGGATACAACCGGTATTTGAAGCGGTGTATAATGCGGAAGTCAATAAAATAACCTAGGAAAGTTCCAAGTCTGAGGCATTAATAATGGCAACCCACGTCAAGGTGGATTGCCTCGGATTTGGTACTTTCCGTTTGAACCAAGTCACGCCGCGGAGGAGTGGAAAAATGAAGAAATTGCGCTAAAAAGATCCTGTCCATCCTGATCTTGTGGTAAAATTGAATTGGACATAGAAACCTCCTTACGGTGTATTTGTTTCTCGACAATTCAATTATACCAGAGGCACAGGGTCTATGCCTTTTTATATTGCCTACATTATTGAGTTTTCAAGGTTCTATACACCTTTTAGGTGTGGGAAGTTTTAGTTAGTAATTTACTGTCTTCAGGATTACTTTGGAAGGTCGTTATTGATGATTCAAAAGTATGTTATATTCGGTATAGTGAATTAAGAGGTGATGAATTTGCCAGTAACAAAAAATCAGCATTATGTGCCACGTTTCTATATGAAACCATTTTCTAATATAAAAAACGCTGGTGCAAAGAACGAAAAAGTTCTTATTTCATTTTATCAATTTGATAACAATATATTAAAGGATAAAGTTCCTACTTCTTCAATTTGTTCGGAAGATTTTTTTTATGATAATGATGGTAGCGTTGAAAATATGTTGGCACAAAAAGAATCAAAATGGTCAGAAACTATAAAAAAAGTGTTGGATAGCTCTAAAGTTGATGAAAATGATTATTATTACATAAAAGAGTTTGTGCTGTATCAGATAACAAGGTCAAAAGCAATGAAAAATCATAATCAAGACATGGCGGAGAATATACTGACAGATTCATTGCTTAATAGGACGAGGAATCTATCAGAAAATTGCATTAGACCGTTAGTAAAAGAAAGAGTAGAGAAGGAATTAACACCCGATTTCAATATTAGTATGGTTAATGAATTAATATCAGTTCTTGATGATTATGAAATTGATATATTAATTAATAAAACAGATTTGAATTTTATCACTTCAGATGTTCCGGTAATTATTACAAATCCTTTTGATGTTCATATAGCCGGACTAGCTGATATAGGGACTGTGATTTTTTTCCCCATCTCTTTAGATAAAATGATTTTACTTTATGATAAGAAATTTTATAAAAAAATAGATAAAATTATATGTCAATCTGATGTTGTAAAATCAATAAATAAGTATCAATATATTAGTGCAGATGAAAGGATAATGTCTAAAGACTTAGCAGATTTTCAAGATTATATAAATGATAGGCAATTAAATTTTGAACGGAAAAAATTAAAGAATCAAACTAAAGTAAAAACTGCTAAGAAGATGGACGGAACTTTTATAGCAGCAATGGGAATAGGAATTACATATGCTATTAACATTCCATTGTTTGCATTACCTAAAGCCTTACGTAAGATTCCGGTAGAATATCGAGAGACTTTTCCTCGACAATATAGTATTGAAACTAGAAGGGAAGTTTTATGCAGAATATATAGAAATCCTGACGATTTTATTGTTGATCATACACTTAGGGAACGGTGGAAGAATGGGCAACAATACTATAAGAAGATTCTTAAATTTCTGGATTATTATTGGGATACTCCCAAAGAAGATTTGAATATAACACCATTGCTAATGCATCAGTTGAAGACTGTGCCAGTAAATCAATTATTATAAAAGATAAATTACTTAAAGATGAGTGGTTTGATATAGATATTTTTGTGGATTACATTATTGTTAATTCTGCACAAAAGTTACACTAGTACCACCCTCGGGGTTATTCCCCGAGGAAAATCATTACCTCGTCAAGGCTTTTATTGCTTTTACGATACGCCTCGATGATCTGTCGATTTTCATAGTCCTGCTTTTGTTTCTGCAGATCCTTGAGCCGCTCGGCTGTTTCATCATATTTCTTGCTGAGTGCTGAAAGCTCAGCCTCGGTTTTCTGGATCTCTGATTCAATCGACGCTATCGATCTGGTTCTTGCCATCTCTGTCCTCCTTTTCGCCGTCAAGCAGTGACTGGCTTGATACCAAAAGACTGCTGATCTCTGCTGCTGTGCTGCGGATACTGTTTTCATCAAGTCCAAAGGCACTTAGTGGTCTTATGTCAAGATTTAGTACAAGTTAAAATGAGAAATTTTCCACTTTAACTTGCTACTTTTGCGTTTTTATCTACTACTTCAGCATACATACGTTCGTATTCGTTGGGAGACATAAAGTTATCATGGCTATGAATCCGGACAGTATTGTAAAATGTTTCGATGTATTCCCACACCAGCGTGTATGCGGCATCGAAATTGGCGATACGGAATCGATTAAGCCATTCACGCTTTATCAGAGAATGGAACGATTCTATACAGGCGTTATCGTATGGGTAGCCTTTA